>JBFLYY010000095.1:0-4327 GCA_040756495.1 Thermodesulfobacteriota bacterium
TGCCACGCCTTCTGCACCGGCGAGAGCAGGTATTCGGCAACCGTTCTCGTGCCCAATAAAATCTCGGCATTGGTCCGCATGCCGGCGCTGAGCGGGAAGCGCTCGCCGTCCGTTTCCAAGGCCATGGACTTCAGGGTCACCAACGCCTTGTAGACAATAGGGCATGGGCCTGCCGGTGGCGTCGTTGAGCGCGGGCCTCCTTTGTCAGGATTCGATGTTCAGGGTCCGGCGGATTTCTTCTGTTTTCAGGCCTAAAGCCATCGGCCTCTTAACACCGTTAAGGACAACCACATCGTACAGTTCTTCGACCACGCCTTTGAGGTAGAGCGAGTGCACAATTTCACCGGAGTTCAGGTCGATCACGCAAAGCCCGCATCTGCCACCACCGTAATCTTCAAGTTTGGCGTCAAGGGCCAAATCCTGAAATGTTCTGTTCTTCCGAGGCAGAGAGAGCCCACACACTGCGTAATCACCGATAAAGCTCAGGCCGCGCAGGTAACCAGGGCAAAAGGTGAGTGGGGCAAAGGAGTTCTTCTCTGCGTCGATATACCCGAAATGACCGCCCCCGGATTCCAGCAGCCAGAGTTTGTCCCGGTAAAGCCGTGGTGAGTGGGGCATAGACAGGCCCTTGGCAATGACTTCGTTCGTCTGGATATTCATCACCATGCCGCCATCTTGCCTGCATTGGCGCCATCCGTTTGCCTTGTTTGAATTTCCGACAATGGTCACATAGGCGGGTCTGCCGTTCTCCATGGCCAGACCGTTCAGGTGGCAGCGGTCCTCCGGCGCCAACTCGGAAATAAACGGGGGCTTCCATAGAAATTTGAAACTGTGGGTCTCGCTGACCGTGGCCAGGCAGTTGAAAAGGGTGTTTATGAACACCGGCCGCCCGTCGTGCCCTATGGCCACATCATGAATATCGAGATCGCCAGTGGTATAGGCCAACTGGGGTACGAAAAGTTTATCGTACCCATCATGAAGCTGTTTTTCCGCCAGGATATTCTCAAAGCGCCAAAGCTGATAGAGATCGCTCATATAAAGGGTCTGCGCACCAGGATCGGCACAGAACCCCATGCAACGCCGAAAATTTCGTTCAAAAACAGAAAGCCGTCCGGCATCATTCAAACCGACAAAAAACAATTTACCGGTCTGATACGTGGTAAAGGCAAGACTGATCCGCTGTTCGGCGAGCCAGCCGGCAATATGCGGGCTGGCCTGAACATCGAATTTTGTTTCAGGCTTTTCTTCTGTTGTACCTATTGTCATGCTCCCCTCTTTGCCTGTTTATTGCTTCGGTCGTTATTCCACTCCAAGCCCCGTACTCCCGCTCGCAAGAATGGGGGGAGAGCCCGATATTCAATCCCAGAGAAACAAGAAGATCGACTAATCCTCACAGAATAACCTGACGCGGGTATTCCCCATGCCCCAAACGCGCACCTCGCGGCATTAGCCTTCTCCCTGGTCAGCACACCGCAACAATTGCGGCTCGCCCTCTCTCTCAGCGCTCCCGGCCCGACTCGTGCCACGCCTTCTGCACCGGCGAAAGCAGGTATTCGGCAACCGTTCTCGTGCCCAATACAATCTCGGCATTGGTTCGCATGCCCGCGGTGAGCGGGAAGCGCTCCCCATCCGTTTCCAACACCATGGTCTTCATGGTCACCAGTGCCTTATAGACAAAGGGCATGGGCTTGCCGGTGGCGTCGCTGGGTGGCGCACCGTTGCCATTGGTCGCCGTAGGGTCGGTGGCGTCGGCGCTCACATGCTCCACCGTGCCTTCGGCCATGCCGTATTTCTGGAAGGGAAAGGCGACGAACTTGAGCTTCACCGGCTGGCCCGGCCGGACAAAACCGATATCCTCGTTGGTGACCCACACCTCGGCTCGCAGGGTCTCGTTCTGCGGCACCAGGGTCAGGAGCACCGTGCCGGGCTGCACCACGGTGCCGCTGGTATGGGTGGCCAGATCCTTCACCACCCCGGACTGCGGGGCCTTGAGTTCCAGCAGTTCCTGACGGTGGGTCTGCTTGGCCACCTCCTGGCTCAAGCGATCCACCGCATTGGCCACCTCGTTCCTTTCGGTGTAGAGCTGCCGGCGGTAGTCGGACTCGATCTGGGCCAGGGTCTTTTGCGATTGGAGCACCCCGGCCTTGGCCGATTTCACCACATACTCCTGGGCCCGCAGCTCCTGCTCCTTTTCGATCCGCTCCCGCCGCTTGTCGCTGGCGGTCATCACGGCAACGGCCCCCTCCTTGACCAGCTTGTCGAAGGCCTTTTCCATGTCGCGGTAGTGGGGCAGGGTATTCTCCAGCTTGGTGCAGACCTGCTCGGCGGCAAAGAGATCCTGTTGCGCCTTCTGCAGGCGGGAACGCTCCTCGGCCAGGGCTGCGGCCAAGGCGGCGCGGTTGGCCTTGAACTGCGCCTCGGCCTCTCTCGCCATCTGCGGAGGGGCGTTGGAGTCGGGCTGGAAGGTGCCGCCAGCCAACTCCGCATCGATCCGCTGCAGGGCCAGCCGTTTACGCGCGTACTCCGCTCGCATGCTGCTGGCATCGGCATCGGTGATGAGGGTATCCATGCGCATGAGCACCTGGCCGGCCTTGACCGTTTCCCCCTCCTTGGTCAGGATCTCCTTGACGATCCCCGCCTCGGCAGGCTGGACGATCTTGACATAGGTCTGCGGCACCAGCTTGCCCTCGGCCACGGCCACGATATCGAGCCGGCCCAGGATCGCCCAGAGGAAGAGGCAGCCGAGCAGGATCAGCGCAGCTTTGAGAACCCACCGCCCCAGGGGATTGGGCGGCACCTCCTGCAAGCGCAGGAGCGGCGGAGAGAATTCGAGCTGGTCCGGCTCCGCCTCGGGCATGAGGCGCTCCATCTGCCCCCGCATCTTCTCCACCACCGCGTCGATCCGCGTGCGGTCGAAATCGCGCCATGGCCTCCGGCTGTAAAGGCTGACAATCTTCTTGATCAACGGCTTATTCCCCAGCTTCCCTTCCATACCCATCTCTTCCCTTTTCATTCCGCCATCGCCTCCTCCACCACCTCCATGTGGGTCGCGTGGTGGTGCGGATCGAGGGAAAGCACCTCGTCCACCTGGAGGCCGCGCGGGATCTGGTGGGTGATGAAGAGCATGGTCACCTGCCCCTTGAGGCGGTTGATGGTCTTGGCAAAGTGCTCGGCCGTGAGCTGGTCGAGATTCGAGACCGCCTCGTCGAAGATGAGGATTTGAGGGCGCTTGAGGAGCGCCCGGGCAATGGCGATCCGCTGGCGCTGGCCGCCGGATAGGCCCGTGCCGCGCTCGCCGATCTCGGTCTGGTAACCGTTGGGCAGTTCTTCGATCACCTCATGGATCTCGGCAGCCTTGCAGGCACCAATCACCTCCTGAAAGGTCGCATGGGGGTGGGCCATGACCAGGTTGTCATAGATGGTGCCGGAGAAGAGCACGGTCTCCTGGGGCACCACGCCGAAGACGGCGCGCAGTTCGTTGGCAGCCAGGTAGCGGATGTCGCGGCCATCAAGAGCAATATGCCCTTCCACCGGCTGGTAGAAGCCGAGCATCAATTTCGCCAGGGTGGACTTGCCGCAGCCGGACGGCCCCATGAGCACGGTGAGATGGCCGGGCTTGAAACGCATTTCAAGGTTCCGGTAGAGCCAGGGATGGTGCTCGGAGTAGCGGAAGCCGAGGTCAACGAGATCGATGCACCCTTTGCCGCTGTTTTCCCGCTTGGGCGTCAAGGTGTGCGGTTCCTGCGGCATGTCGAGGATGTCGCCCAGCCGTTTGACCGCGATATCCGCCTGCTGGAACTCCTGCCACAGCCCCACCAACCGCAGCATGGGCTGGCTCATGCGGGAGGCGAACATCTGGAAGGCGACCAGCATGCCCACGGTAAATCCCTCGTTACGCATAACGAGGAGCGCGCCGACGACGAGGATCGCCAGGGTCATCACCTGTTCCAGGGCGTTGGCCACCACGTTGTAGGTATTGCCCACCTGTTTGGTGGAAAAACCGGCGGCAAGATACTGGGCAAGGTAGTCGCCATACTTCTTGTCGACGTCCGGCTCCATCTGGAGCGACTTCACCGTGGCCATGCCGGAGAGATATTCGGTGAGGAAGGCCTGGTTTCTGGCGCCGAGCATGAACTGCTTGTTCATGCGCTCCCGGAACATGGGCACCACCAGAAAGCTGATCAGGCAGATCAGGCTCATGAGCCCGAGGGCGATGAGGGAGAGCTGCCAGGAGTAGGCGAACATCACCGCGAGAAAGATGAGGAGAAAGGGCAGATCGAGAATGAGGGTGACGGCGGCGCCGGAGACGAACTGGCGGATGGTCTCC
>JBFLYY010000096.1:0-3753 GCA_040756495.1 Thermodesulfobacteriota bacterium
TGGCAAGGCTGCTCGTCGAGGAAAGGGGGTTTGCCAAGGAGGATCTTCTGCCCCGGCAGAGGATCGAGACCCTCTTTGCCGGCCAGTTCGTGGTCTCGAAGATCGAACTCGTGGTGCGGCTCGATGGCAAATCGGCCATGGTGATCCGTTACGGCCCCGGCTCGCTGGTGACCCGCGAGCGGCCCGCCATTGCCGCGGCCCGGGTGCTGGAGGGAGATCGCCTCATCCCCCTTGCCGTGGTGACCAACGGCGAGGATGCCGAACTCATCGACAGCCGGAGCGGCGGCGTCATCGCCACCGGCATGGAGGCGATCCCGACCCGGGAGCAACTCGTGGCCCTGGTGGCGGAACGGGACGCAACGCCGCTGCCCGAGGCGCGGCGTGAACCGGAGTTGCGGATATTGAACGCCTTTGATGTGGAAGTCTGCTGCGCCGGCGGCCCCTGCGCCCTGCCGGGTGCCAAAGAAGGATAAGTCCCATAAGTCCCATATGTCTCATGGGACTTATGGGGCAGATGGGACTTATGAAACGCCTCCACCAACTCCGTATCCTTTGGAGAGAAGACCATGCGTGAATGGAGCAAGACAAGCTGGCAGCATTTCACGGCCTTCCAGCAGCCCAACTGGCCCGACAAGGCGGGGTATGACGAGGCGGTTGCCACCATCTCCCAGCTGCCGCCCCTGGTCTTTGCCGGCGAGATCCGCGACCTCAAGCAGCAGCTCGCCCAGGTCGAGGCGGGCAACGGCTTTCTTCTCCAGGGTGGCGACTGCGCCGAGAATTTCGCCCTGTGCACGGCGCCCTCCATCCGCGAACTCCTGAAGGTCATTTTGCAGATGACCGTGATCCTGGGCTACGCCGGCGGCAAGCCCGTGGTCAAGGTGGGCCGCATGGCGGGCCAGTACGCCAAGCCGCGCTCCGCCGACACGGAAACAGTGGGCGGCGTGGAACTGCCGAGCTACCGGGGCGACATGGTCAACGCCAACGAGTTCACCCCCGAGGCGCGGCGGCCCGACCCCCAGCGCATGGTCAAGGGCTACTTCCTCTCCTGCGCCACCATGAACATCCTCCGCGCCTTCACCCGCGGTGGCTACGCGGCCCTGGACCGGGTCCACGCCTGGAACAACGAGTTCGTCAAGACCTCGCCCCAGGGGCAGTCCTACGAGCGGCTGGCCAGCCAGATCGACCAGGCGATCAACTTCATGCGGGTGGTGGGGCTCGATACGAACATCCCCCAGCTCCAGCAGGCGAGCTTCTTCACCTCCCACGAGGCCCTGCTTTTGGGCTACGAGCAGGCCCTGACCCGCCAGGATTCCACCACCGGCGACTGGTACGACTGCTCGGCCCACATGCTCTGGATCGGCGAGCGGACCCGCCAGCTCGAAGGGGCCCATGTGGAGTTCTTCCGCGGGGTGCACAACCCCATCGGGGTCAAGATCGGGCCGAACCACGACCTTAACAACGTCAAACAACTGGTGCGGGCATTGAATCCCGAGAACGAGCCGGGCCGCCTCACCCTCATCACCCGCTTCGGCGCCAAGAAGATCGGCGAGAGCCTGCCGCCGCTCGTTCGCGCCATGAAGGAAGAGGGGTTCCGCCTGGTCTGGAGCTGCGACCCCATGCACGGCAACACCTACACCGCCGAGACCGGCCACAAGACCAGGAACTTCGACGACATCCTCCAGGAGATCCGCACCTTCTTCGAGATCCACTGGGCCGAGGGCACGGTGCCGGGCGGGGTCCACTTCGAGATGACCGGCGACAACGTCACCGAGTGCACCGGCGGCGGCCGCAACATCATGGCGCACCATCTGGCGGAGAATTATCAGACCATGTGCGACCCGCGCCTCAATGCCGAGCAGAGCCTGGAACTCGCCTTCCAGATCGCGGAATTGCTCAGGGAGAAATAGGTCGGGACCGATACCCTTATCTGAAACGTAGGAACGGCTTCAGCCGCGACCAAAAAGGGTATCGCCGCTGAAGCGGCTCCTGCAATAATGCTGCATTGCGATACCGTGCCCGCGAGGGCACACACATAACCGGACTGGTGCCGGCCCTTTGGGCTGGAGAATAGGGAAGACGGTGCGAATCCGTCACGTTGGGCCGACGCTGTGAGCGGGGACCGACGCCGCACATGCCACTGCCGCAAGGCGGGAAGGCGCGGTGGAGGAATGATCCGCGAGTCAGAAGACCTGCCAGGCTGGAAAACAGAGGAACCATCCGTCCAGAGAATTCCGCGCCACCGTCACCGGTGGTGCGGATTTTTTTTGCCCAGGGGCGGAGCACAGACAAAGGAGCAGCACATGAAGACCCAACTGGAACTGGCCCGTGACGGTATCATCACCACCCCCATGCAGCAGGTGGCGGCAGCGGAAGGATTCGACGCTGAAGCCATCCGCGCCCTGGTGGCAGCCGGCGAGATCGTCATCCCCATGAACCCCAACCGGCCTGGGCAGAAGGTGACCGCTATCGGCACCAATCTGCGCGCCAAGGTGAACGCCTCCATCGGCACCTCCTCGGACATCGCCGACCTTAACCTCGAATGCCGCAAGGCGCGCGCGGCCGAGGAAGAGGGCGCCGACACCCTGATGGAACTCTCCACCGGCGGCGACCTCGACCAGATCCGCCGCGCGGTGCTGGCGGCCACGAACTTGCCGGTGGGCAACGTTCCCCTCTACCAGGCCTTTTCTGAGGCGAGCCGCACATACCACAACCCCAACAGGCTCGACCCGGAATATCTCTTCGAACTCATCGAGCGGCAGCTTGCCGACGGCATCTCCTTCATGGCGATCCACTGCGGCATCAACCGCTTCAGCATCGAGCGGCTCCGCAAGCAGGGCTACCGCTACGGCGGCCTCGTTTCCAAGGGCGGCACCTTCATGGTCTCCTGGATGGAGCACCACGGCAAGGAAAACCCCCTCTACGAGCAGTTCGACCGGGTCTGCGAACTCATGAAAAAATACGATTCCGTGCTCTCGCTCGGGAACGGCATCCGGGCCGGGGCGATCCACGACAGCCACGACCGCGCCCAGATGGCGGAGATGATCATCAACTGCGAACTGGCCGAGATTGCCAGGGGAATGGGTTGCCAGGTGATGGTGGAGGGGCCGGGCCATGTGCCATTGGACGAGATCGAGGGCAACATCATGCTGGAAAAAAAGATGAGCGGCAATGCCCCCTACTACGTGCTCGGGCCGTTGCCCGCCGACACCGGCGCGGGCTACGACCACATCACCGCCGCCATCGGCGCGGCCCATTCGGTGCGCTACGGCGCGGATCTCATCTGCTACATCACCCCGGCCGAGCACCTGGCCCTGCCCAATGAAGAGGACGTGCGGGAAGGGGTGCGGGCGACACGGCTCGCGGCGCGCATCGGCGACATCGCCCGCTATCCCAACCGTCGCGAACGGGAGAAGCTCATGGCCAAGGCGCGCCGCGACACCGACTGGGAGAAGCAGATGGAGTATCTCATGTTCCCGGAGCAGGCGAAGAAGATCCGCGCCAGCCGGGTGCCGGAGAACACGCGGACCTGCACCATGTGCGGCGATTTCTGCGCCATGGAGCGCGGCATCTCGCTCTTTAAAGACGACATCCGCGGCGACAAGTGCGGCTGCCGGATGGCGGATTCGGCGGTATAACCCTATAGCCGTCCAACGGCGTCTGATGGCACGGGTTTTCTTTCGCCATTATCACGCCGCCGAGCATCGCCGCAAAACCGGAAAAAGCGCGAGGACTGTCTGAGGGCGAAGCCCGAGT
>JBFLYY010000097.1:0-32545 GCA_040756495.1 Thermodesulfobacteriota bacterium
CCACTCCCTCTAATTCACCGCCCTTTTTTTGTCAACAGAAAAAGGCGCGGCGGCACGGAATGGCCGGCATGGCCGAACCGGGCGGAATCGGGCGAAATATGGTTGACCCGTGCCGGGCGATCATTTACCATGGCCTTTCCCCACCCACCCCAGCGGCTGGAGCACCACCATGGCGCAGAAGAGCGACAAAACCAAGGCGAAAAAACTCACTCCCGAACTCGCGGCCCGGAAATCGGAAGAGGCGATGATCGGCGGCATCATCGAGGGCAGCCCCGACGCCGTGGGCGTGGCGGTGATCCGTCTCGACTGCGGCTGCCGGAAGATGGCGGCGGTGGACAAGGAGGGCGAGCCGGCCAGCAAGGTCATCATCTACCGCGACGAGGCGCTTTCCATCTGCGACCAGTGCAAGGCGGACAACGGCGCCTACGCCCGGGTGACCGAGCAGTTCATCCACTGGGAAAAGGGCGACCTTCCCGAGGCCACCAAGGCGAGGATCATCGCCAAGGTTCTCGGCACCACCACCTGCCACTGAACCTCGGCCAGGCAGCAGGCCGTTCGCCTGTCTATTTCGTGCAGGGGCCGAGATACCTGCCGGTGGTCTTCATCTCCTGCCTCGTGGAGTAGCCGCCCCCCTGGGAGGTCATGACCATCTTGCTCTGCATGGCGTTGCCGCTGTAGGTGGCGGTGCCGTCGCCGGTCATCCGCACATCCTTCTCGGTGCAGACCACGCTCCAGTTGACCGTATTGCCGCGGCGTTCCATCCTGGTCACCTTGCAGTTCCTGGCCTGCTCATCCGCCGGCACCAGATCCTGATTGGTGATGCACTTGGTCACGGTGGTCCGCATGGTGTTGCCCTTGGTGGACATGGTCATGCCCTCCGGCAGCTTCACCCCTGGCGGCAGCTCGGGCATCTTGGGCATGCCCGCCACCTCCATCTCGGTGGTGAACTCCCACTTGCCCTCCCTGATCGAGTCGGCCGCGCCGGCTGCGCCAGCGCAACACAACACCACCGCACACCCCACCCCACAAGACCATCCTGTCCGTTTCATCTTCCCTCCCGCGCCTCATGTTTGCCTGCACCAGCCGACAGGATGCCGGCCGCGATACTCCATAGGGTGGCAAGGGCTCCCCCTTTTGTCAAGCCGAAGAATGGACCGCGCCATCAGCCGCGGCTGGCGCGGAATTGCCGCGCCTTTGCCACCAGGAATCGAACGACAATCGACAGGCAGCGCACCCAGTGGCCAAAGCCGACCACCGCAAAGAGACAACAAGGGGTGGCCGCGATGTGACCGTCAGGAGGAAAGAAAGCCAAAAACCTTTCCCTTGGGCATCTCCTTCACGCGGCGGAAAAATTCCGTCTCCGTAATCTGAGTCGGCCAGTCGAGGTTGATGGAAAGCAGAAACCCGGCTGCGTCCGGCAAACGCCTGGCGCCGATGGCCTGCAGTTCAATCAGGTAGGAAAGGTCACGAACAAGGGCCTTATGGGGGTTCTTGACCGTATAAAAATGAGCGGTACGCCGAGCGAGTTCGCCAAAAGTCAGCTCGCCCGCGTCAAGCATCAGATTCAGCACCTGAACGTGACGGGCCGACATAACCCGCTTGCGCGGTGATTCCAGACGACCGAAAAGGTCGGTCATCGTGTTGCGGAAAAGCGCCTTGGCCACATGCAGACGGATTTCCGCGAAAAGACGACGGCATTGACTCTCGATTCCTTTCAGGCCAAACCGGAGAAAGGGCGTCAAATCGTGCCCAGCCGCACCGGCGGCATTGAGAGCGTTGAGATATTCGATCTTCTGCTCGTAGTAATAATTCGACATGGCGATGAAAAGCGTGTCACGCAATCCAACGCGTTGGAGCACAAGTGCCTCGAGCGCCCGGGCGGTACGGCCGTTGCCGTCAAGAAAGGGATGCATCGCCGCGAAGTGATAATGAATGGCCAGCGCCTGAACCAACGGGTCGTGCTCCCTGAAGACGGTGCGAGCCGCCTCGCAAAGCTGGCGAAAGGCATCGGCACACTCCTTTCCTCCCTCGGCACCGCGATGGCGCGGGGCACCAAAGGTTACGTTCTGGTCACGGCCACGAAGCCGTCCGGGGATGCAATGATCGTCGTCGCAGTCGATCACAAGACGACGGTGGATATCGCGAATGAGGGTGTCATCCAGCGGTCGGTCGGCCGGCAACAGGGCGATCCAACGATACGTGGCAACGGCGGCAGCAGCCTGTTTCTGGGAACGTGTCTCCAATTGCTCGGGCGACTCACGCAGAGCGGCGTCCAGTTCCCGTTCCGTAAATTCGGCCCCCTCGATGCGCGATGTACCCGCCACTTCGCGCTTGAGCTGAATACGTTGCAACTCCTCGGCCCAACTCCGTTGATAGGGAATCTGCGTCAACGCCATCATGGCCGCCTTCGCCCCCATCAATTCCTGAAGAATGGCCATCGGATCGTAAGCAATCCAATGACGCGGGATTTTATAACGAAGAATCATGGCCACATGAAATCAAAGTTCATTTCCGATGTCAAGGACGACGAATCAAAAAAATAATATATTATTTTCTGCAAGTTACAACAGAAGAAGAACGATTTACCGTACTGATATTTCCCTATTCGTTTCCGCTCTGTTTCCGAATTCTGTTTTTTTACAATTCAATGTGTTTCAAAGAAAATATCAGGGGGTCTGCCGACAGAACATCTCAAAAACTTGACTGGGTCGCGAGAGCATTTCTCGACCGCCAACAACCACCTCCCACCATTCACGCCAGGCCCTGGTCTCGCCTGAACGCTCTTGCCCTGGCCACCAGGGCCGGCGCCCACTGCGGGGTGCCGATGGCATGGATGTGGGTGTAGAGGGCGAGCACGTTCTTATGGACCAGGCCGTCGCGGCCGGCCAGGAACCCCACGCCCCGCTCCATGCGCAGCGCGAGCCGGCCAATGTCGCCGCCGTAGTGTTCCACCCGGCTGTAACGGAACTCATGGCCTTTGATGGTCTCGCCTCTCTGGTAGAAGGGGTTGTCGCCCTCGGCGACCAGCACCGTGTAGCCGTGGGCCTGGGGTTTGCGCTGGAGGGAGAAATGGATGGGAAAGAGCCCCACCAGCGGATACTCGACACCGTCGAGGGTCAATCGCTCGCCGAGGTAGATGAGACCGCCGCACTCGGCATAGATGGGCAGCCCCCTCTCCGCCGCCTCCCTGATGGAGGCACGGAAGCCGACGTTCGCCGCAAGTTCCCGGGCCGAGGTCTCGGGAAAGCCGCCGCCGATGTAGAGGCCGTCGATCTCGGGCAGCCGTTCGGCAGTGAGGGCATTGATCGGTACCAATTCGGCGCCGGCCGCCGCGAGGGCCTCCAGGTTCTCGGCATAGTAGAACTGGAAGGCGGCATCCTTGAGGTAGCCGAGGCGCACCGGCGGGCCAGCCTCGGTCGCGGGCATGGCCAGAGGCTGCGCCGGTGGCTGCACCTCGGCCATCAACTCCTTGATCCGCTCGATATCGAGATATTGGCTGGTCCGCTCCGCCAGGGTTGCCAAGGCCGTATCGGCGGCCCCATGCTCCGGGGTGGGGGTGACGCCGAGATGGCGCTGGGGAAAGACGTCGTGGCGCGAGCGGGGAATGGCGCCCACCACCGGAATCCCGGTATAGCGCTCCACCGCCTCGCGCACCAGGGCCTCATGGCGGCTGGTGCCCACCCGGTTCAGAACCACGCCGGCAATGCGGACCTCGCGGTCCAGCTCCCGGCAGCCGAGAACCAGGGCGGCCACGGTGCGGGTGGTCTTGGTGCAGTCCACCACGAGAAGCACCGGCAGATCGAGGAGTTTCGCCAGTTCCGCCGTGCTGCAGCGCCCCTCCACATCGACCCCGTCGTAGAGGCCGCGGTTGCCCTCCACCAGCACCACCTCGGCGCCCGGCACATGGTCGGCAAAAGAGGCCAGCAGCGCCTCGGACGCCATGAGGTAGGGGTCGAGGTTGTAGCAGGGGCGGCCGGCAGCCAGGGCCAGCCAGCCGGCGTCGATGTAATCGGGCCCCTTCTTGAAGGGGGCGACCTTCAGCCCTTGGCGGGTGAGGGCCGCAGCGAGCCCTACCGCCACGACGCTCTTGCCCGAGCCGCCGCTCATGCCCGCCACTACCAGACCTTTTCCCTTGCCGCCTTGCTCCACCGTCATCCCTCGTCGCGATTCCTCTGTTGGGCCAGCCCAGGCGAGCGGCCCTACTGGGGAGGTACACGACCGTCCCCAAAATTTCCATGGTTTTTTAGCAAACCATGAAATTTTATTTTGCACCATATTTCAAAGACTTTGACGCAAACACTCCCGTATGGTAGGATGCCACGCCGCCTTGCCAAGGGCCGCCCGAGTGCTTACTGAATAAGCACCCCGACTGTGAATCCTGCGCGCGATGGGTAACCTTCGTCGCCCAACGCGCACCACACCATAATGAGGATGCCATCATGTCCAACCGGAAAAACTCCACGGAGGATCTCAGCGCCGTCATCCAGGAACTGGAAAAAAAGTGCGAGGAGATGCCCAACAACGTCATCGCCCATCACCACCTGGCCCTGGTGTACCGCAAGGCCGGCCGCATCCAGGACGCCCTGCGCGAACTCCACAAATGCCTGGAACTGGACGACCACTCCATCGAGGCATACATCAACCTGGGTGCCTTCTACTTCGAACAAGGGGAACTCGACAAGGCCCTGGCCGTCAACCAGAAGGCCGTCGCGGTGCTCCCCACCCTGGCCCAGGCCCATGCCAACATCGGCCTGATCCGGCAGCAGAAGGGCGAGGCGGACAAGGCCGTTGCCGCCTACCAGCAGGCCGTGCAGCACGACCCCAAGATGGTCACCGCCTGGGTCAACATGGCCACCGCCCACATCATGGCCGGCGATTTCGATCTCGCCGCCAGGGCCGCCAAGGAGGGAATCAAACTCGACCCCGACTTCGGCATGGCCCACAACAACCTCGCCGTGGCCCTCTTCTACCAGGAGCAGCCCAAGGAGGCCATGGCAGCGGCGGAAAAGGCGAAAGCCCTCGGCTATCCGGTCGATCCCCGCTTCATCGAGGCGATCCGGCAAGCGCTCGCATGAAAAAGCCCGAACTCAAGATGGCGCCGTGGTGCCCCTTCTGCGGGCAGACCGTCGGCCGGCCGCAGCCGCCGGTCCAGCGCAAGCTCGGCGAGTTCACCGTCGGCACCTGCCAGTGCGGGGCGATCTACACCTGCGACCCCACCGGCTACAACGTAGGCGCCGCCATGGTGGAGGCCCTGGTCTATGCCTGCAACGACGACTGGGATCTCGCCTGGGAACTGGAACCGGAAAAGGACTACCTCACCGGCCGTATCGAGAACTACGACGAACAGACCCATCAGGTGCTCGATCAGAAGCACATCGACGGCCGCTATGTCCGCGGCGTCCTCTACTTTGTCCGCCTGCACAAGGAGGTTGGCGAAATCGCCGAACGTTTCGCCGCCAAGCGGCAGGGAATGGCGCAGCCGACCGGGAAGGCGAGCGACCTGCCGGCCATGGAACCGGAGCGCGACCCGAAACGGATGCGGCAGAAGGCCAGCAAGACCAAGGTGCGCGAACTGGTGGCGGCCGGCGATCTCGACGGCCTCGTCGATCTGGTCTTCGACGACGTCAAGACCCTGTGGCACATGCAGCGGCTGCTCTACGATCCGGACGAGGCCAAGCGCTGGCAGGTTGCCCACCTCATTGGCCAGGTCTGCGCCCGCTTCTCCACCCGGCAGCCCGGACCGGTGAGCGACCTCCTGCACCGCCTCTTCGAGGCGAGCACCGACTCCGCCGCCACCCACTGGGGGCTCGTCGAGACCATCGGCAGCATCGTCGCCGGCCGGCCCGACATCTTCGGCGCCTTTGCCCGCCACCTGCTCCGCTACCTCGACCACCCGACCAACCGGAATCAGGTGCTGTGGGCCCTGGGGACCGTTGCCGAGAAACGACCCGATCTCATCCGCAACACCCCATTCTACCAGCTCTTTTCCTTCCTCGACTCGCCGGACCCGGTGGCCAGGGCGCTTACGATCCGGCTCATGGGGCGCATCCGGGCCACCGAGGTGGAGTTGCGCATCGCAGCCCTTGCCGATCTTGATACGCCGGTCACCATCTATGAAAACGGCCAGCCAGTGGCAACCACCATCGGTGATCTCTGTCGCCAGGCCCTCGGCCTCATCCGCCCCGGAGAAACATCATCATGAACGAACTGAACACCGCCCCCCAGGAACCCGCAGTAAAGAGCCAGGCCCAACTCGACCTTGAGGAGGGCATCCGTTTCCTCAAAAATGAGGATGTCGCCCAGGCAGCCAGCGCCTTCCATAACGCGCTGCGCGGCTTTGAGGAGGAAAAGAACGACAAGGGAATCGCCAACGCCTCGGACCGGCTCGGCGACATCTGCTTCGAACGGGGCGATTTTCCCCAGGCGCTGAACCACTTCAACCGCGCCTTTGCCATCGCCGCAGCCCCGGGCGACGAACTGAGCATGACCTACCTCAAGCGCAAGCTCGCCCGCACCCACCGCGGCCTCAAGCAGTACAGCGAGGCCATGGCCATCTATGCCGATCTGCTCGACGTCTACCGCGACTTCAACAACCCCGGCGGCACGGTCCAGGTCTTCGAGGAGATGGCGGAGATGTATCTCGACATGGGCGAGCGGAGCAAGGCGGCCGACGCCTACCGCACCGCAGCCAACATCCACCAGAACTTCAAGCACAGCCGTCATGCCGAGGCCCTGATCCAGAAGGCCAAGGCCGCCGAAGAGGGCGCCATCTAGCAAGCCCCACCCTTACGCCGACGGGCCTACCCACCATCGGCTTTCCCTGGGAGGCCCAACAAAAAGGGGCGGAAGGTTAACCCTTCCGCCCCTTTTGCTTACGCAACTTCAGCAAGACCGAGAATCAGGTACCACGACCCTCTTCGTCCTTGGCACGACCCTTGGCAGCGTACATCGTGGTGCTGCCGGAGGACCAGAAGTCCATCTTGCCTTCCTTGACCAGATCGTTAGCGGCGTTCTTCACGTCGCGCGGCTTGGCATCCGGATCGCAGGCATAGAAATCCTTCACGTACAGCTGGGGCTTCGGGGATTTCAGCGCCTTCTCCAGGATCGCCGCCTTCAGTTCTTCCTTGCTCATTGCCATAACGAAACTCCTTTCATCAGGTTGTTGTTACTTGGTATGGCTGGTGAACTTGAACTGGGTGGTCGTCCGCCAGGTATCGTAGGCCAGGCGGTAATCGTCGATGCTCTTCTCGGTGAACGGAATCTTGGTCAGCTCGAAGAACTTCTCCCAGCCGATCCGCTCGGCCCACTCGCCAAGGCGCTCGTACTTGTTGGCGTTCTTGGCCCAGGTCTCAAGGATGTTCTTTACTGCGTCAACAACCTCGGGCCAACGCGGCGGTGTATTCGGCAGGAAGGGAATGACCAGCTTGGAGAAGGCCGTACCCTTGCGGCTGTTGGACACCTTGCCGCCCACCAGGATGGCGATACCGTCACCATCCGGATCGGCCAGCGGCATCGCCGGGCACATGGTGTAGCAGTTACCGCAGAACATGCAGCGCTCGGCGTTGACCTTGACGGACTTGACGTCCTCGCCGGCGGAGTTCTTCGCGGTATGCGGCTTGACGGCGCCGAGCGGACAGGCGGAGATGGCCAGCGGCAACTCGCAGACGCCGGTGATGGCGTCGTGATCGACCATCGGCGGCTTACGATGGATGCCGAGGATCGCGATGTCGGAGCAGTGTACGGCACCGCACATGTTGAGGCAGCAGGCCAGAGCGACCTTGCACTTGGCCGGCAGGTCCATGCTGGTGAAGTGATCGAACAGGGCGTCCATGACGGCCTTGACCACGCCGGAGGCGTCGGTGGCCGGGGTATGGCAGTGGATCCAGCCCTGGGTGTGGACCACGTTGGAGACAGAGGCACCAGTGCCGCCAACCGGGAAGCGGTTGCCACGGCCCTTGAGGTCTTCCAGCAGGGCCTTGGCCTTGGCCTCGGAATCCGTGATGAACTCGATGTTGTTGCGGGTGGTCCAGCGGACATGGCCGTCGCAGAACTTGTCGGCGATATCGCAAGTCTCGCGGAGGAACTCCACGGAGAGGAGACGGGCGGAACCAACGCGTACGGTGTAGCACTCGGCGCCGGTCTCGCTCACGTGCTTCAGCACGCCGGGAGCGGTGATCTCATGATAGAGCCACTTGCCACGATTCTCGTTGATGACTTTCGGCATCATGGCCTCGTAGTGTGGCGGACCGATATCGGTAATCCTGTCCTTCATCGGATTTTGCGGATCGTAACCCATGACAAACCTCCTTATATGATGATAAGTCCTTGTTGTTGTTCAGTGCGGGCCGGATTACATCGCGTTGCGCTTGCGGAACTCTTTCACGTCGCGCTCCCAGCCACCCTCAACCTCCTCCTCACGCCAGAAGACGTAGGGGTTGGAGCGGGGCTCCTTGACGTGCTGCGGAATCGGCTCGACTTCGAGAACGCGGAGGAATACCGGCAGGCTGATGCGCTGCATGGTCTCACCAAGACGCTCGCGGTTCTTGCCGTTCTCCATCCACCAGTCCCATACCTTCTCGATGATCTCGACCAGGTCTTCGAACTCGTTCTCGGCATCCAGCTTGATGAAGGGGTAGATCATGGTGGCGAGCTGGGCACCGTCGAGGATCGGGGCCTTGGCGCCCATCATGACGGTGGCGCCCTGATCGGTGCCGGGGCGCAGGGCCTTCGGCATGACGTTCAGGCAGTGCATGCAGCGGGTGCACTCGGCGTCGTCGATCTTCAGGGTGTCGCCTTCCATCCACATGCAACCGGTGGGGCAGAGGGCGATGACCTCCTTCTGGATGTCGAACTTGCCACCCTTCGGGATACCGCCGCCGTTCGGCTTGTTGGCGCCGCTGATGTAGTTCTTCACCTCGGCCTGGTTGATGCGGATCGCGTCACGCCAGGTACCGATAACAGCCAGGTCGGAACGGGCGATTGCCGCAACGCAGTCGTTCGGGCAACCGGAGAACTTGAACTTGAACTTGTAGGGGAAGGCCGGGCGATGGATTTCGTCCTGGTACTTCATGGTCATGGCGTAGCAGACGGCGTCGGTGTCGTAGCAGGCCCACTCGCAACGGGACTTGCCGATGCAGTTCGCCGGGGTACGCAGGTTGGAGCCGGAACCGCCCAAGTCCCAGTTCAGGTCGTGGGTCAGGTCGTAGAACAGGGGCTCCAGTTCCTCGGTCCGGGTGCCGAGCAGAACGAGGTCGCCGGTGGAGCCGTGGAAGTTGGTCATGCCGGAACCGCGCTTCTCCCACAGATCACACAGCTTGCGCAGGAGTGCGGTGGTGTAGAACTTGCTGGACGGCTGGTTCAGACGGACGGTGTGGAAGTGGGCAACGCCGGGGAACTTGTCCGGCAGATCGGAGTAACGGCCAACGATACCGCCGCCGTACCCGAAGACGCCGACGATGCCGCCGTGCTTCCAGTGGGTGATTTTGTCCTTGAAAGACTGCTCCATCTGACCCAGGATGTCCCAACACTGCGGGCTCTTTGCAGCCTGCCGCTTCAGGTCGGAGACAAAGCTCGGCCATGGACCCTTCTCAAGCTCGTCCATCATTGGCGTATCGTGCTTCGACATCGTCAAATCCTCCTTGGAAAAGTTATTGGAAAATACCCTCATTCACGCCGCAAAACTCCTTGCCCGGAGCGGGAATTGCCCCCCACTACCAGCCGGAGACCGCAGAGTGAGAAAAGAAACCGGTTTTTTCTGAATGGAAATTCAGATTCGAGGACAATATACGGCCCTCTCCCCTTTGTCAACAAAAAACAAAACGAAAAACCGCGACCGCTTTCCCTGATTTTTTCCCAGTCCTGACAAGCGATTGCGCCCCATCCGCCGTTGCGGTTTTGCCTCGCCGACCAGGGCGATTTCGTCTCCCGGCCGGAGCCAATTGACGGTCGCCCTCATGGCTCTGCTGTGGTATAAGAAACAGGGGAATTCTTCCAGTCAGACCACGCAGGAGCAGCGACGGTGCCACGCCCGAAAAAACAACGACTCTGCCAGGGTTCCTTCTGCGGCCGGGCCTTCAAACCGACCGGCACGCCGCTCACCTCGCTCACGCGCATCGGCCTTCAGCGCGACGAGCTGGAGGCCCTGCGGCTCTGCGACATGGAGGGACTTTTTCAGGAGGAGGCGGGGGAACGGATGGGGGTTTCGCGCGGCACCGTGCAACGGCTGCTCGCCACTGCCAGGCGCAAGGTGGCCACCGCCCTGGTGGAGGGCGCGGCACTCATCATCGGGGAGGAGGAGAACATTGCCCCTCCCTCTGTGGCCGCGCCCCCGGCGGTGGGAAAAAAGGGGTGACCCCGCACCGCCGGGCGCGGGGGCAAGAAAAGATCAAGGATCAGACGTGGCCATGGCCGTGGCAGTTGCCGTGCCCCTGGCACGCCTGGGTTGGCTGCATCATCACCAACTCGTTGCGCACCAGCCCCTCGACCACCGCCCTGACGCTGCCGAAGGCCTGCTGGGCCGCGAAATAGACCGAGATGCCCGCACTGGCGAAACCATTGAGCGGCCTCGCGCCCATGCCGCCGACCACGATGGCGTGGATACCCCTTTCCTGGAGCAGTCCCACCGGCGCCATGCAGCCGCCCGCCTCGTGGGCGACGTTGTTCACGGTTTCGACCGCTGCCACCTGTCCGTTCTCGATATCGACCAGGGTAAAGAGGTCGCAATGGCCGAAGTGGTCCGACCGGGCCGCCTCGAGCCCGCCCGGCGCGTTGGATGGTACCGCAATCCGTAATGTTGCCATGAGTTCCGTTCTCCCTCGCTGTCGTTGTCTTCCGGCTCACGCCGCCCGGGGCGGCCCGAAAATCCGGTCGGTCAGTTTCACGTACCAGGCCGCGGCCTGCACCTGCACAATATAGGAAAGGGCGATCACCAGGGCCGTATCGGCGCCGGCGCTCCCGAAGGCGTTGACCGCGATGGCCAGCGCGATGGAGAGGTTACGCATCACCGTGCCATAGACCAGGGCGATGGCGTCCCCCCGCGGGAAGAAGAGCTTGCCCACAATGGTGCTCAGGGCGAAGTTGGCACCGTAGATCACAAGGAGCGGCACCAGGATCACCCCGAGGATGGCGGGGTTGGCCGCCAGACCTTGCGCCTTCAAGGCAATGGCCACAAAGACGATGCCCAAGACCCCGATGGTCGAAAGCGACGGAAAACGGGGCGCCCAGATCGTCTTGAAGGCCTCCTGGCCATAGCGCTTCAGAAACCACTGCCGGGTGCAGTAGCCGAGCAGCATGGGCAGGAAGACGATGACCACGATCTGCCGCGCCACCAGGAGCATGTCCACCTCGACCCTGGCCCCCAACAGCCCCTGCACGTAAAAGGGCGTGGCAATGGAGCCGAGGGTGAGGCCGATGACGGTCATGTTGATCGCCGCGGCGAGATTCCCCTTGGCAAAGCCGGTCCAGGAGATGGTCATGCCGCTGGTGGGCAACAGGGCCGCGAGCAAGAGCCCCAGGGCCATGTAGGGCTGATCCGGGAAACAGAACAGGCCCATGCCGTAAGCGAGAAAGGGAATCACGCCGAAGTTGATCGCCTGGGTGGCCGCCTGCAACCGGACGTTGATCCCCTGCTTGAGATGGGCGATGTTCAAGGTGATCATCATCGGATAGACCATGAGGAAGGTGAGCGGCATGATCCATGCCTTGAGCCCCTTCACGGTCCCGGGGGCCACGGTCACCCCGAAGAGATAGCCCGCGGCCATCATCATCGGGATGACGACCACCAGCCGCTTGTTGATCTTGATGAGAAATTGCCACATGGAACCACCCCCTGTGTTCAGGTTCAACGCGCCGCGCGCCACCGCGCCGGCCTATCGGGCCTCTTCGATCATGCCGACGATCTTCTGGTAGGTCTCGGCCAGGGAGATGGGGAACTGCTCGTCGTCCACCACGGCCCGGATGTTGTCCGCGCTGTAGCGCAAGAAACGGATCTGGGTCTTGCCGTTTTTGGTGAAGGTCATGATGAACTTGGGCATGAGCACCGCCCGTTCGGGATTGGCGGAAAGGCTCCTGGCCGCCTTTTCC
Source organism: Thermodesulfobacteriota bacterium (assembly GCA_040756495.1). Lineage (GTDB taxonomy): Bacteria > Desulfobacterota > Desulfobulbia > Desulfobulbales > Desulfurivibrionaceae > JAJZRJ01. The sequence goes on from JBFLYY010000097.1 coordinate 12,082, forward strand.
GGCTTGCAGATCTGGATCATGTGCAGATCAAAGCCCTCGGCCACCTCGGCGCCGTGCCTGCCGAAGGAGTGCGCCATCTCCATGGTGTTCTCGTTGTGGATGACGAAACCGTACTTTGTGACCACCTTGCCGAGATCCTCGACAAACTGCCGGTTCGTCTTGCTCGTTTCCGCTGCATAGAGATTGTCACGATTCATGGCTGGACTCCTTCAATCGGTGCAAGGGAATGGAAGAGGGTTGTTTTTTGTGCATATGCCAGATATAGGAGGCAAAGCCTCCCCTGTCAAGAAGAAGTTAAGAAAATAATAAAATACTTCCCTGAAAGGTTTGACAGGAGTCCGGACCCGCGATAGGGTGACCCGGTATCGTCCGATCACAACACCACTTACGATTCACTTTGTCATACGAGGAAAATCGCCATGGCCCAGAAAATCGTCATCATCGGCGGGGTCGCCGCCGGCCCCAAGACCGCCTGCCGCGTCAAGCGCCTCATGCCCGAGGCCGAGGTCACCATCATCGACCAGGACAACCTCATCTCCTACGGCGGCTGCGGCATCCCCTACTTTGTCTCCGGCGACGTCTCCGACGAGAAGGAACTGCGCAACACGAGCTTCCACATGACCCGGGACGAATCCTTTTTCCTCAAGGCCAAGGGGGTCAAGACCATGACCGGCACCAGGGCACTGGCCATCGACCGCACACAGAAGAGCGTGGCGGTGGAAAACCTCGCCACCGGAGCCAAGGAATCGCTGCCCTACGACAAGCTGGTGCTCGCCACCGGCAGCCGGCCCAACATGCTCCCCATTCCGGGGGCGGACCTCGACGGCGTCTTCACCATCAGCGACCTCCACAAGGCCATGGCCATCAAGGAACGGGTGGCCAAAGGCGAGGTGGGCAAGGTGGTGGTGATCGGCGGCGGCGCCATCGGCATCGAGATGGCCGAATCCTTTGCCGACCTCTGGGGCCTCGAGACCACCATCCTCGAGTTCATGCCCCAGCTCCTGCCCCGCCTGGTGGACTGGGACTTTGCCCGCATGCTCGAAACCCACCTCAAGGAAAAGGGGGTGGCGGTCTTTACCAGGGAATCCGCCACGGCCATCGAGGGAGAAGGCGGCAAGGTGAAGCGGGTGGTCACGGCCCAGCGGACCCTGGAAGCGGATCTGGTCATCATGGCCGTGGGCGTACGGGCACGGAGCGAACTGGCCCAGGCAGCCGGCCTTCTCGTCTCGGCCCAGGGCAACATCGTGGTCAACGACCGGTTGCAGACCTCGGACCCCAACATCTACGCGGCCGGCGACTGCATCGAGGTAAAGAACATCCTCACCGGCAAGAAGGGGATCGCGCCCATGGGGTCGCTGGCCAACAAGGAAGGCCGCATCGTCGGCGACAACCTGGCGGGTATCCCCACCGTGTATAAGGGATGGATCGGCAGCTTCACCATGAAGGCCTTCGAGCGCTGCATCGGCGCCACCGGCCTGGCACTGGACGCGGCCCTGGCCGAGGGGTTCGACGCCGCGGCGGTGACCACGGCCCAGTCGGACCGGGCCCACTTCTTCCCCACCCAGGCGGTGATCCCCCTGCGCCTCGTCTTCGACAAACGCACCCGCAAGGTGCTCGGCATGCAGGGCTTCGGCCCCATGGGCGACGCGGTTCTGGCCCGGCTCGACGCCGCGGCGGCGATGATTATGCAGGGCGCCACCATCGACGACATGAGCCAGCTCGAAATGGCCTATGCCCCGCCCTTTGCCACGGCGCTCGACGCCTTAAACGCCACCGCCAACGTGGCCGACAACCTCATGGCCGGCCGCCTGCGGTACGTCCCGGTCAAGGAATTCCTCGACTGGATGGACGATTTCGCCTCCCGCCCCGACTGGGTGGCCCTCGACATCCGCCACCCCAACGAGACCAGGGTCTTTGTCGAAAAGTACGGGGCGGACAAGTGGATCTCGGTGCCCTATGTCGAGGTCCGCAGCCGCCATCAGGAGCTGCCTCGGGACAAGACCATGGTCATCATCTGCGACGCCGGCACCCGGTCGTCGGAGATCCAGATCGTCCTCGACAGCGTGGGGCTTAGAAACAACCTGGTGCTGGGCGGCGGCTTCAACGTCATCCGCCGCCTGGGCGTGGCCTGGTGGCCCCAAAACTAATCCGTCTTGCGGGCAAAACAAGGAGGGGGATCATGACGTGGTGCGCGACCAAACGCCATCTGCTGGTGGTCCTCCTTGCCTTCTCCTTGGGGCTGCCGCCCACCGCCGGTTTTGCCCTCGACGGCCAACTCAACCTCAACACCGCCACGGTGGAAGAGCTTGAGATGCTGCCCACCATCGGCCAAGCCCGCGCCAAGGCCATCAGCGACTACCGCCGCAGGCATGGCGCGTTTCGCTCGCTGGAGCAACTCCTCACCAACAAGCTGGTGGGCGAAAGCTCCCTGGTCGCTATCCGCCCCTATCTGAGCCTCTCCGGCGCCACCACCCTGAAGGCCGCCGCCCCTTCCTCGGCCAATCGAAAATCCGCTACACCCGCCACACCCGCCGCAATCGCCCTCGACCGTCACCTTGCCACGCGGCCGGGCGAGATCCAAATCCTTACGGACGAGGCATACTTCCCCGCCCTGCTCCAGGCCATTGACGAAGCGCGGCGCACCATCGAAATGGCGATGTTTCTCTTCAAGACAGGGGATGCGCCGGACAACCGGCCGGCCCGACTGGCCAAGGCGCTCATCGCGGCGCGAAGCCGCGGGGTGCGGGTGGAGGTGCTCCTTGAAAAATCAGGCTACGACGAGGGAGTCAACCGGGAAAACGAGGAGGTGGCAAACCTCTTGCGCAAAAACCGCATCGAGGTCCGCTTCGACACCCCGGAGACCACCACCCACGCCAAGCTGGTGGTGATCGACAGCCGCTACGTCTTCGTGGGCAGCCACAACCTCACCCAGGCGGCGCTCAAACACAACCACGAATTCTCGCTGCTGATCGACAACAGTGCCCTGGCCCGGGAGGCAAGCGGCTACCTCGACCGGCTCCGCGCCAGGGAATAGGCTCCTCCGCCCCGCAGAGGGTCTCGCGCGCCACAGCGGCCGCCGCCCACTAGGGGTGCCTCACCGGTTCCCCCTCATCAGCTCCCCTCATCAGCTCCCCCGGCGGCCACAGACCCTGTTGACCGCCGCGGCGAGATCCCGTTCGAGAATCGGTTTCATGATGAATTCCCGGATGCCGAAGGCCTTGGCGTTCTGCTCGTTGATGACCTCGCTGAACCCGGTGCAGAGGACAATGGGAATCTCCGGCCGGATGGCCATGACCTGCTGGGCGAATTCGATGCCGGTCATTTTCGGCATGGTCATGTCGGTGACGATCAGATCGAAGCCTTCGGGCGCGTTGCGGAAGGCCGCCAGGGCCTCCTCGCTGCCGGTGAAGAGCCTCACCGTGTACCCCAGCCGCTCCAGGACGACGCGTTCGAAATGGGCGATGGACTCCTCGTCGTCCAGCAGCAGGATCCGTTCGCTGCCGCGGGGCATCGGCGCCGGCGCCTCCTCCTCGGCCGCGGCCGTGGCCGTTTCCACCCTGGGGAAGTAAATCGAACAGGTGGTTCCCTTGCCGACCTCGCTCCGGACGGCGATATGGCCGTGGTGTTTCTGCACGATCCCGTGCACCACCGAAAGACCGAGACCGGTGCCCCTTCCCCGCTCCTTGGTGGTGAAATAGGGTTCGAAGATCCGCGCCAGCGTCGCCTGATCCATGCCGCAGCCGGTGTCGCCGACCTCCAGGCAGACATACGCACCAGGCGGCAGCCCCTGGAGTTCGGCCGGGCGGTCCGGGCCAAGCTCGACCGGCGTCAGGGAGACCCGCAACTCCCCGCCCTTTTCCGCCATGGCATGATAGGAGTTGGTGCAGAGGTTCATCACCACCTGGTGCAGCTGGACCGGATCGGCCATGACGACCACCTCGGACGAGGGGATCTGCTGGGTGATGGCGATGCGCGAGGGGATGGTGGAACGCAGCAGCCGCAGTACCTCCTTGACCAGCAGGGCGATCTGGGTCGGCCGCAGTTCCGAACTGGCCTGGCGACTGAAGGTCAGGATCTGCTTGACCAGATCCCTGGCGCGGGTGCCCGCCTTGAGCACCTGCTGGAGATTGCCCCAGGCCTCGCTCTCGGGGGCGAGCTGTTTTTTCAGCAGCTCGCCGTAGCCGAGGATGGCCGTGAGGATATTGTTGAAGTCGTGGGCGATGCCGCCGGCCAGGGTGCCGATGGCCTGGATCTTCTGGGACTGGTAAAGCTGCTCCTTCAGCTCTTCCTGCTCCGTCACGTCGCGGAAGATGCAGCGGATGGAAACCACCTCGCCGTCGGCCTGCTTGCAGTTCGCGGAGCCCTCGACACTGACCCTCTTCCCCTCCTTGTTCAGGAAGGCCAGCTTCATGTTCGCCACGGCCCCCTCGGCCAGCAGCCGCTTGAAGGTCTGCCGGCAATCGGGCCTGCAATCGTGGGCCATCAGGTCGAGGAAGGAGAGGCCACCGAGTTCGCCGCTGCCGTAGCCCATCTTCTCGCGCCAGGAACGGTTTGCATACAGAACCTGACCGTCGGGCCGCAGCAGCAGGACGAGGTCGTGGGCATTTTCAAAGAGATCCCGATAGCGCTCCTCGCTCTCCCGCAGGGCGGCCTCGGACTGCTGGCGCTCGCGCACCTCCTCCTCCAGCAGGCGGCGCCGGGTCACGAGCAGGGTTTCCAGGCGGCCCAGATAGCCCCAGAAAAGCAGATAAAGGCCCAGCCCCAGCACGGCGAAGGACAGCGCCTGGATCAGGGACAAACGCCGCAGGAGCGCCTTCTTCGCCGAACAGTCGCGCAGGATGATGAGGTTGCCGACCTCCCGGCCGGAAATCTCCTTGAGCGGCACGATGCCGCCATCGTAAACGATCCTGTCCAGGGTGGTGCTGAAGGAGGAAAAGGTTGCCTGGCCGGCATGGTGGACCCCCAGCTCTTTCTTGAGGCCATGGGGGATGCGGCGCAGGGTCTGCTCGGAAATCACGTGCCGCTCGAAGAGGTTCCAGTCGGGAGGGTGCCGCAGCATGACCATCCCCTCTTCCCATTGGGCGCGCTGCACAAAACGCTTGTCGATGACGGAGAGCATCTCGATGCCAAGCGTCTCCTTGAGCTGGCGGACGACGTGGGAGATCTCCTCGCCCAGCTCCAGGTAGCCGGCCAGGGTGCCGTCGATGTACCACGGCACCACCACCCGCAAGGTAAAGGTTCCCAGCGGCCCCAGCTCCACCCCCCACGAGGCCTGTTGCCTCCTGGCCGCGTCCTCCAGGGTATAACGGTCGATCAGGTCGCCATGTCGGGATGGCTGGTGCACCCGGAGGAAATTGAGATGATCCGGGCCGTGAAAATAGAAATGGGTGACGCGATACTTGCGCTTGAACTCATCGAAGCGGGGCTGCGCCCTGCGCAGCAGGGTTTCCCGATCCCGGCCCAGCCACGCCTTCCGCAGTCCCTCGTCCTCCTCGATGCAATCGAGCAGCCCCAGCATGACTTCGGCGTCCTTGGCCAGGACGGCCTCATAGACCCGCTGGGCGCCGCGAACGGCATCCTCGGTTTCCCGTACGGACTGCGACCACGTCCACCACTGGACGCCTCCCACCGTGATGGCCAGCAAGGCGACAAACGCGATGCCCAGAGGGACGAGGATGGATTTCTTGATCTGCTCGGTCTCGTTCTTCAACTACCCTCCGCTGCAAACGCGGGCTTGGTCGCCCATGGGCCGCCGCCCGCCCTCACCCCTTTCGCCTGACGACCCGCACCTTGCGCACCCCGCCGCTCGACAGGGTGCCGCCCTTGACCCGGCGCACCAGCACCTTCTTCTTTACCGGCGCCTGGCCCGGAACGGACGAAGCGCCAACGGCTGGCGGCAGGTCGCCTTCTCCGGGCAACGGCTGCGCGTAGGTGCAACCGGCCCGCGGACAACGCAGGGAAATCTTGCCGGCCAGGTTCTTCTTTTCCACCAGGAAGGGCGAATCGCAGACCTGGCAGGGGATGGGGTGGGGCCTGGACCAGGCCATGAACTCGCAGTCCGCCTCGGGGCAGACGTAGAAGGGTTTGCCGGTGGGGGTGTGCTTGCTGACGATGTTGCCGATCTGGCACAAGGGGCAGCGCAGGGAGAGCCCCACCTCCTTGCCGTACGATTCGGAATGGCGGCATTCCGGGTGGCCGGAGCAGAACCAGTACTTGCCGAAACGGTCCTCCTTGAGCAGGAGCGGCCGGCCGCAATCGGGACAGGGCTTGCTCGGCCCGGCCGTCACCAGCGTGGCGGCGGCCGCCACCGGTTCCGGTTCGGGCGCGACCTCCCTGGCCGCCTCGGCAAAGAGTTCCTGGCCAACCGGCTCCGGAACCACGTCCAGCGGCGCCGGCTCCAGGTCGAGGGCCGGGGCGACGGCCTCCTCCATCACCGGCGGTTCCTCCGCTGCCCCGGCAACCTCCGGCGCCAACGCCATGGCCGGCTCCATGATCTCCGGTTCCGCCCCTTCCTGGGCAACCGCCTCCGGGGCCGGAGCCTCCTCCGCCGGCAGGGCCTCCTCCGCCGCCTCTTCCGGCAGCGGCTCCGCCACCGGGGCGGCCGCAACGGCATCTTCCGCCATGGGCGGTTGTTGGAGCGGCACCGTCGCGGGGGCCACCGGCGCCTCCCCCCCCGGGCTCTTGATGATGCTGCGCGAGACCCTGGTCCGGGGCCGGGGCGCCAGCGGCACCTTGACCTTGACCAGCACGTTGCCCTGCATCATCATGGTCTGATCGAACTGCTGGAGGGCGAAGGCCAGGGGCTTGCGGCTTTCGATCACCTCGCCCACGGTCTGCTCGAAATAGGCCGCGAGGTTGATGCCCTTCATGGAGGGAAAGGCCTTGTTCATGACGTTGACGAGGGTGGCGGTGTTCTCCCGGCAACGCCAGGTGCCGTCCGCCATCAGGGCCAGATAGCCGCCATCGAGCATGCGTTGCAGCATGGCGATGGCGGTGGTGTCCAGGGACAGGGAGAAATCGGCCAGATCGTTGGCCAGCCCCTCGAAGGTGTAATACTCCGGCGGAAAACCCACGGTCTGCTCGGGAATGATCTGGATGTTGCGCACCTCCTGGCCGTGGGCGAGTCGGGCCAGCGGGGATGGCGCCAGCAGTTCCCGGAACTGCGGCCCCTGGTAGGCGGCCAGGAACCCGGGCTGCTGCACGACCCGGCCGCTGGCCCGGAACAGACAGCTTTCCCCGGCCTGCATCACCACCTCCCGCGACACTCCCTCGGCGTCCCGCATCTGGCTGGCCAGGGCCCGGGAGTGAACGAGGGCATAGATCTGGTGCGCCTCCGGCCCCAGGGTGCCGGCAAGATTGGCCGGGGTCCATTCCGGCCGCAGGGGAAGGAGCACGTCGTTCGCTTCGGCCTGGCAACCGCCGCCGGCCAGGGCCTCCGGCCCGAAATGCCGTTCCACCTCGCGGCGCAGGCGGGCATAGACCGGTTGCGGATCGCCGGTGCCGCGCGGGCTCGCCGCGCTGATCAGCCCCACCGTTTCGCCATTGACGATCACTCCCTCGTAGAGTTCCCGCACCGCGCGCAACACCTGCGCCGGCTGGAGCCCATGGGCAAGATAGGCCTCGTGCAGCAACTCCAGCAGGCGGAAAGGCGCCGGCGGCCCGATCCGCACTTCCTCCTCCGCCACCTCGCCGACCAGGAAGGGCTTGCCGCGGAAGAGCCCCACCACCTCCTTGCCCTCAAGGGCATCCCGCACGTAGCCATCGTCGGTGATGCCGTAGGCCTCTTCGAGCCGGGCATCGAATTCGCCCTCCTCCGAGGCCAGGCGCACCCGCACCTGCCACTTGAGCGGCGGGGTAAAGGCCCGGATCTCCGTCTCGCGTTCCGCCAGGAGAAAGAGGATGGCCAGGGTATCGCCGGTGAGCGGCAGCCCCTGCGGCCCGGTGGTGGTTCCCAGCAACCGTTTGAGGTGGCGGCTCAGGTGGGCGCTGAAGAGCATGCGCAGGTGGTAGGCCGCGGCCGCGTCGCTGTCCACCGTCTCCACCAGGCGGAAGGATTCCCGCAGTTCGTCGCGGCTCAGGCCGAAGAGGTGGAGCCGCCGCGCCCCCTGCAGACCACTGGTTTCGGCCTGCAGATATTCGCTGATCAGCCAGGCCCAGTACTCCCCGCGCTGATCGCCCTCAAAGGCGAGATAAAGGGTGGCGGCGCCGGGGGGCGGCAGTTTGGCAAAGAAGTCGTGCCCGCCCTCCGCCACGGCAAAGGTGAACCTGGGCGGCTCCCGCTTGAGCGGATCCTTGGGCGGCAGGAGCGTCGCCTTGACCGGCGCCGCGGTCACCACCAGAACCTCCACCTCGCCGCCCAGCTGCGCCGCGACCGTGCGGGCCTTCTGCTCGGAATCAACAATAATCACGTCTTTCGCCATGCCGCCTCCAAAACGCGCCGCGCACCGTGTCGCGGGAGCGTCAAAAATCTAATTTTTCTCACATGATATAGAATTTTTTTCGCCACCGTCCAGCAGAGAGTGCATTCTGCCCCGCTTTTTTCCGCCCCAATCGCGGCCGCGGCCCTGCCATTTTCCGCGGAACCCTTCAAGGAAATGGCCGGACCGTTCGACATGGTGGTATAGTAAATTGTTGCGAAACTTGCTTTGCAGCAGCCTCCGTGCGCCCAGGGATGGGGCGCCAATTCCGCGAGTTCGTCGTTGCCAAAGGTCAGGGACGACTTTTGCACCATCCTGAGAGTGGCGGCACACGCCTTTATCCCCGAGGAGAGTCGTCTTTCATGCCCGCTCTTGTCACCCTGCACGGTATCGATCAGGCCCTGGCCGCGCTGGACCTCAAGCCCGGCACCCTGAAGGCCCTGCTCGCCGAGGCGATCCGCTCCTTTTTCCCCGACGAGGAATCCCTCCAGCAGATCACCGCCATCCCTGCCGACGAACTGGTCAAGAAGGTGTACGGCGTCACCAAGGCGGCGGAGATCAAGGCGAAGAAGAAGAACTTCAGCAGCCTCAAATCGGGCCTCAACAAGAACCTGCGCGACCTCGACGGCGACCGGAACCCGGAAGGCGTCATCATCGGCCGCGACAACGTCTTCATCGTCTCCGACGAACGCAAGGACAACCTGATCCGCGAACTGGGGCTCGCCGCCGAATCGACCCAGACCCTGCGGGAGATGTTCAAGTCCTTCAAGAGCCTCTTCAACGAGGTCATCAAGGAAAAGGGGGTTCACGAGGTCCACGACCTGCTGCGGGAATTCGACGAGACCAAGAAACTCATCGAACAGCTGGGCGGTGAGTTGCCCGGCGAGCCGGCGGTTACGGAAACGCCGCCGGCCGAGGCAGTGGCGGAGCCCGGCGAGGAGGTCGAGGTCGTCGAGGCCGAGGAGGTGGAAGAGGTCGAACCACCCGAGGAACTCGTCGAGGAGCTGCCTCCCGGCGAGATCGAGGAGATCCCGGCCGAGGAGATCGAAGAGATCGAAGCGCTGCCCGAGGCCGCCGCCGAGGAGGAGGTGGAGGAGGTCGCGCCCGAGGAGATTGAAGAGGTTTCCGAGGAGGAGTTCGAGGAAGTCGGGGAGATCCCCCCTCCGCCAGGGGCGGTCGAGGAACTCGGCGAGGAGATCGAGGTCGTCGAGGCCGAGGAGGTGGAAGAGGTCGAAGAGCTGCCGCCGGCCGCGGAAGAGGTGGAAGAGGTCGCAGAGGCCCCGACCGGGGAGGCGGTCGAAGAGGTACCGCCCGGCGAGGTCGAGGAGATTCCGGTCGAGGAACTGGAAGAGGTCGAAGGGCTGCCGTCGGCCGCGGAAGAAGTGGAGGAGGTCAGCGAGGAGGAGATCGAAGAAGTCTCCGAAGAGGAACTCGAAGAGGTTGCGGCAGCACCGCCGCCAGAGGCAGTGGAGGAACCTGGCGAGGAGATCGAGGTCGTCGAGGCCGAGGAGGTGGAAGAGGTCGAAGAGCTGCCGCCGGCCGCGGAAGAGGTGGAAGAGGTCGCAGAAGCTCCGACCGGGGAGGCGGTCGAAGAGGTACCGCCCGGAGAGGTCGAGGAGATCCCGGCCGAGGAACTGGAAGAGGTTGCGGAACTCCCGCCGGCCGCGGAAGAGGTGGAAGAGGTCAGCGAGGAGGAGATCGAAGAGGTCTCCGAGGAGGAACTCGAAGAGGTTGCGGCAGCGCCACTGGCAGAGGCGGTGGAGGAACCTGGCGAGGAAGTCGAGGTCGTCGAGGCCGAGGAGGTGGAAGAGGTACCGCCCGGCGAGGTCGAGAAGATTCCGGCCGAGGAACTGGAAGAGGTTGCGGAACTCCCCCCAGCCGCGGAAGAGGTGGAAGAGATCGCGCCCGGGGAAATCGAGGAGGTCTCCGAGGATGAGCTTGAGGAAGTCGAGGAGGCCCCGGCGGAAGCGACGCGGAAGGCAAGCCCTCTCGACCTCCTCTCAAAGTATCTGGAGGCGGACGAGGCAGTGGCCGAGGAGGGCGACTACCTCAAGGAGACCGACGAGGAGTACGCCGCCCAGATCCTCAGCCGCTTCATGCCCAAGTTCGTCCACATTCCGGGCGGCGACTACCTCATCGGCAGCGCGCAGCCCAAGGGGTTGGAGCAGCGGCAACGGCGGATCACCCTCCCCCCCTACTACATCGGCCAGTTCCCGGTGACCAACGACCTCTTCGACCTCTTTGTCCGCGAGACCGGCTACGAGACCGATGCCGAGGCCGCGGGCTACGGCATCGTCTTCGAGGGCCGCTGCGTCACCACCATCGATCCGGTGACCAACCGCGCCACGGTAACGCTCTCCGCCGGCACCAGCGCCCATACCGTGAGCGGCGCCACCTGGCGCCACCCCCACGGCCCGGAAAGCACCATCGAGGGCAAGCACCACCACCCGGTGGTCCAGGTGAGCCACAAGGATGCCATGGCCTTTGCCGCCTGGGCCGGCAAGCGGCTGCCCACGGAAGAGGAGTGGGAGGCAGCGGCCCGCGGGCCCAACGGCCATCTCTACCCCTGGGGCACCACCTGGCTGCCCAAGCTCGCCAACCTCGAATCCTCCTGCCTGGGCGATACCATGCCGGTGGACCGCCACGGCCGCGAGGCCATGAGCCACTTCGGCATCCACGATCTTCTGGGGAACGTCTACGAGTGGACCGCCACCATCCACCAGAGGCCGGGAACGGCCGCGGCCGCCGGCCGGAACGTCATCTACGTGCTGAAGGGGGGCTGCTGGACCTCGCGCGGGGTGATCGCCACCTGCCACCGGGAGATCGAGCGGGGCCACTACTGGGCCAACACCATCGGCTTCCGGTGCGCCGTTTAGGAGAGGAAGAGGATGGGAGGAGAAAAGGGGGAGAGAAAAAGGCTGAACACTGATACCTCTTTGGCAGGAGCCGCCTTAGCGGCGACAGGGAGAAGGGCGACAAAGGGAACTGTCGCGGGTGAACCCGCTCCTACGGCCATACATCCGTCTCTTCATTCCTGACCATACACTGCCTTGACCAGATCGTGGGCCTTCTGCCAGACCTTGAGCTGCCGCCGTCCCATCTCTTCCCTTCTCATCCTCTATCCCTCTAACACGCTATCAATCAACTCCTCGCTCACCTGGTCGGTGATCACCACCTTGCCGATCGTGGCGGGCAGCACGAAGAAGACGCGGCCGCCCACGGTCTTCTTGTCGCTCTTGAGATAGCCCTTGATCCGGGCGCGGTCGAAGTGCGGCGGGATACTCACCGGCAGGCCGTAGTCGATGAGGAGCTGGCGCAGGGCCGCGGCCTCTGCCTGCGGGAAGAGCCCCTGCCGCACGGCCAATTCCGCCACTGCGGCCATACCCATGCTCACCGCCATGCCGTGGGCCAGGGTGTAACCCGAGGCCGCCTCCACCGCATGGCCGATGGTGTGGCCGAAGTTCAGGATGCGGCGCAGGTCCGCCTCCTTCTCGTCCGCCGCCACCACCGCCGCCTTGATGGCGCAGCAGCGGGCGATCACCCCTTCGAGCACGGAAAGGTCGCGGCCGAGAATCGCCGTCCGCTTTGCCTGCAACTCGGCAAAGAAGGGCGCGTCGTAGATCACGCCGTACTTCACCACCTCGGCCAGGCCATTGAGCATCTCCGCCGCGGGCAGTTCCCGCAGCACCTCGCTGTCGATATAGACCCGGCGCGGCTGGTAGAAGGTGCCCACAAGATTCTTGCCCTCGGGGATATCGACCCCGGTCTTGCCGCCCACCGAGCTGTCCACCTGGGCAAGCAGGGTGGTGGGAATCTGGACAAAGGGGATGCCGCGCATGTAGATCGAGGCGAGGAAGCCGGTCATGTCGCCGGTCACTCCCCCACCCAGGGCGATGAGGCCATCCTTGCGGTCCACCCCGAGTTGCGCCAGCCGGCTGGCCAGCGCGCCGATGGTGGCGAGATTCTTGCTCGCCTCGCCGTGGGGAAAGGTGATGCAATCGGCCTTGATTCCGGCCGCGGCCAACGAGGCCATGAGCCGCTCGCCGAAGAGGTTGGCCACAGAATCGTCGGCCACCACCACGTACCGCTTGGCAATGGTGCGTGTCTTGAGATCCTGGCCGATCTCCGCCAGCATCCCTGCCTTGATCACAATGTCGTACGCCCGGTTGCCGAGCCCCACCTGTACTGTGCGCACCTGCCCGCTCCTCTGCCAGAATTCGTGCAATGGACCGATACTATAAAAGAAATCCGCGGATTTGCAATGAACTTGACAATCGTGGCCAGATCACTACACTAAAAACAGTTCCTGACATCAAATAGATACGGAGGATTCCATGGCCACCACCACACCCCGCTCCCGGACGCAGAAAGACACCCTCACCGATGCCGGCGTGCGCATCGGCAAGGCCCTGGCCCGCTCCTCGGCCAAGGTCGAGCAGACCGGCCGCAAGGCCCAGCAGGCAGCCAAACGGCTGGTCGAGGCCACGATGGGCAAGGGCAAGAAGAGCGCGGCTCCGAGAAGAGCGAAGAGCACCGCGGAATCGCCCCTCAAGCCGAACTCCGCCATGACGGTGGAGGCGCTCATCGGCTTTCTGGCCGGCGACATCTACAACTACCTCGCGGAAAAGAAGGAGGTGGTTACGGCCGACCTCTTCCGCGCCATGAAACACCGCAACAACTCCCAGGCGTACATCTGCGCCGCCCTGGGCTGGCTGGCCCGCGAGTACAAGATCCGCTTCCTCGACGACGGCGAAAAGATCGCCCTGGTCGAATAGCCCCCCGCCCTTCCTCCGCCGGCAATAAAAAAAGGGGATGCCGCTCACGCGACATCCCCTTGGTCCTTCGGAATCAGAGACAGAAATTACATCTTGGCGCCGGAAGCGGCACCCTGCATCTTGACCTCAACCTTCTCGGTCAGATTCTGGTAGTACTCCTTCAGGATCACGAGAACCTCGTCGCGACCGAAATGCGGCACGATCTCGGCACCCTCGGAAAGGGCCTTGCGCAGCTTGGTGCCGGAGAGGATAACGCGATCTTCCTTGCTGTGCGGGCAGGTACGGAGAGAGGCCATGCCGTCGCACTTGTGGCAGTAGAAGGTCCAGTCGATCTTGAGCGGCTTGCACTGCAGGGCCTTGCCCGGGTCGGCCGGGGTCGGGATGCGGTCGAAGATCTCCTGGGCCTCGAACAGGCCGTAGAAGTCGCCAACGCCGGCATGGTCGCGGCCGATGATCATCTTGGTGATGCCGTAGTTCTGACGGAAGGTGGCATGGAGCAGGGCCTCGCGCGGACCTGCGTAGCGCATGTCCAGCGGGTAACCGGCCTGGATGACGTTGTCCTTCACGAAGTAGTGCTCAACCAGGCAGTCGATGGCCTTGACGCGAACGTTGGCCGGGATATCGCCCTTCTTCAGGTTGCCGATCAGGGAGTGGATCAGAACGCCGTCGCATACCTCGATGGCGATCTTGGCCAGGAACTCGTGGGAGCGGTGCATCGGGTTGCGGAGCTGCAGGGCGGCGATGTCCTTCCAGCCGCGCTCCTCGAACATGGCGCGGGTCTCGGCCGGGGTCAGGTAGACGCCCTTGTACTCGGTCGGGTACTCGCCCTGATTCAGAACCTTCACCGGGCCGGCCAGGTTCACTTCCTTCTGGTTCATGACCATCTGCACGCCCGGGTGATCCTTCAGCGCGATCTCCCAGAACTTGTCGTCGGCAGACTCCTCGCCCTTGCCCTTGAAGACCTTCTCGCATTCCCACTTCTTGTCGGCCTCGGACATCTCGTACTTCTCGGAGACCTTCATGGTGGCGTAGACCACGCCGTCACGCTCCAGGGCGATCTCGTCGCCAACCTTGATCGCGTCGGCGTCGGCCTTGGAGACGTCCAGGGTGATGGGTACCGGCCAGAAGGTGCCGTCGGCCATGGTGAAGTTCTCGCAAACGCCCTTCCAGTCGGCCTTCTTCATGAAGCCATCGAGCGGAGAGAAACCGCCGATGCCCATCATGATGCAGTCGCCCTTGGCGCGAGCGCTGATCTGAATCTTCTTCAGGCCCTTGGCCTTCTCGATCTCTGCCTCCAGCTCGTTGCCGTGCAGCAGGCAGCAAACCAGACCCTTGCCTCCGTGGGGAGCTACCAACTTTGACATAACGTCTCTCCTTTATCTGTTGTGGAACATGGTAATGGGGGTATGAATGCGTAGGGTGAACGCCAATTCACTATTTTTTAGACGCCGCCTAGGTATACGCAAGGGCCGGGGAATTGTCAAGGAAAAATTGGCCAGCCGGAAGGCCCGATTTTACTGGCCATGACGGCCGATGGCACGAAAAAAACCGCCGCGTTGCGCGGCCGCAAAAAGGCCCGCTCGAAGCGGGCCTGCGAACGTCGGCAAAAGGAGGGGAATCCGGCAGGCAATGCGTGCCGCTCTTGGCGCCAACGGCCGGCACGCCACCGCGGCCGGCGGCCGTGGCGGCGGTGTTGCCGCGGGAAGGGTGCGGCTTACGCCTTGCCGTCGAAAAGGAGGCCGACCAGTTCGTCCAGTTTCTTCCGCAGGGCCAGGGCCTCTTCCGCCGGGAACTGCCGCAGCACCTCGCCGCTCTGGCGGTCGGTTACCTGCACCACCACGGCATCGGGCTCGTTGTGCAGGGAGAAGCCGAGGCGGGTATTGCCGATGGCATCCAGCCGTTCCTGCATCTCCTTCACCGCCCTGGCCGCCTCCTCGGCGGTCACCTTCCGCTTCTCCTGGGCCTCTTTGCCCAGCATCGCCTGCCGGTCGAGGGCCGACCTGGAGGAATCGCCGCCAGCGGCCACCGGGGCCACCTGCGGCTTTGTCCGATCTTCCCGTTCGACTGCCGGAGCGGTTGGCACGCCAAATCCCTTGACTTCCGCACTCATGCTGACATCCATGATCCACCTCCAACCTGCTTGATTACGCCCTGTTGCTCAGTACCCGCGGCATGGCCCCCCGGCTGCCGCCCTGGGCAGCCCCCAATTTCCCCAGCAACTGCTTGCCCCGCCGCATGGCGCACTGCTGTTTTGCGATCTCTTCCTGCCGCGCCCGCACCGCTTGGGCCAGCTGCCGTTCGCCCTCCAGCAGGAGACCGAGGGCCTGCTGCACCGCGGCCAGTTCGTCGGCCGGCACTCCGGCGACCCGGCCCAGCTTCACGAACCCCTGCTGCAACTGCCGGAAGGCGATCTCCCGCTGGCCCCGCCAGAGAAGACACTCCGCCAGCCGGCCCTCGCACAGCGCCTGCCGATGGGCAGCCTGCAAGGCCGCGAACCGCTCAAATCCCTGCCGCAACTCTTCCTGCATGGCCAGACACCACCCCACGCTTCAGATGGAAACCGAAACCCCGGAGACCGCCACACTGGCCGCGGGCCCCGGCTTCATCTTCTCTTCCGCGGGCATCGCCTCGTCCGCCGCCACGGCTGCCGGCCGCTGCTGCCCGCCGGCCAGGCCGCTCTCCACCAGGGCCGTCTCTTCCCAGATCTTTTTCAGTTCCCGGATGTAGCCGGCCGCCCGCCGCAACACCATGGGATCGTTGGAGATGGAGACCTTGGGCAGCTCCACCAGCATCGCCGAATAGAGCCCGCGCAGGAACTCCGCGGCCTCCGACTCGTCCTCCGGCTTGATGGCGGCATTCAGTTCCGTGACCAGGGCGATGGCCCGGCCGAGGTTCTCCCCCCGCTTCCGGGGGCTGCCCTCCCTGATGGCTGCCTCGGCGTATTCCAGATGGGTCAGCACCCGTTCGTACATCATATGGATAAGTTTTACAGGGTGAATGGATGCCTGCTTCTCCACCTGCCGGTATGCGTCAAGCGCGTGATTCACCACCATGTGCGTCCTTCCTCCATCGAGTGCGTGCGTTTCCCGTTCAAACCCGGATCGTCTTTCCCGCCTCTTACCCGCCGCCGGAGAGCTGCTTGCTCAGGTTGTCGAACTGCGAGGTCAGAAAGCTGGACATCGACGACATCTGACTCATGTATCGGTCCAACTCGACGAACTGTTTAGTCAATATTTCATAGCGCCGGTCCAGACGCGCGGTCTCCGTCTCGATCCGGAGATTGAGATCGTCGATGCGTTCCTGGGCCGTGGTCTTTTCCGCCTCGATCTGGCCGGTGCCGCTGGTCAGCACCCGCAACCGCTCGTTGACCGTGTCGGCAAAGCCGGTGATGTCGTTGTCCTCGTCCCCCAGCAGAAAATCCTGCACCCCGGCCGCGTCTGTGGCGATCATGGCATCGAGCACCTCGGTGTCGAGGGTGATGGTGCCGTCCTGATTGAACTCCATGCCCAGGTCGAAGAGGCTCGTCACCGTGGCGGTGGCGCTCACCTCGACCGTGGAGGTCATCAGGTTCTGCAGGTCGTAGCGCAGGCTGCCCACCGTGGTGCCGGCCAGCAGCCCGAATTCCTCGGTCTCCGGATCGTAATTCACCTGGGAACGGATCTCCTGCACCGCGTCGTTGTATGCGGTCACCATCTCGACGATCAGGTCGCGGACGTTGTCGTCGTCGCTCGCCACGGTGATGGTCGAGGAGCCGGTGCCCTGGAGACTCATGGTCACGCCGGTGATGACGTCGCTGATCGTATTGGTCTGGCGCTGGTAGGAGATGCCGTTGATGGTCACCTGGGCGTTGAGCGAGGCCGCCGCCGCGCCCTGCTGCTCGGTGAAGGTGAGGTCGGGCAGCTGGTCGGTGATGGCGATGCGGTGGTCTTCCCCGGTGTCGTCGGCCTCGAGCAGCAGCTTGTATGGGGTGGCCGGATCGCCGGTATTGATGACGGAGGCGGTGACGCCGGGATTGTCGGTATCGTCGTTGATCAGAGTCACCAGCTCGGCCAGGGTGGTGTCCGCCGCCACGTTCAGGGTCACCACCGTGGGGCTGGCCACCGGGCCGAACTCGTACTGGAAGACCTCATTGGGCGGGCTCAAGGCGAGGCTGGTGTTGTTGGTGGTGATCTTCACCCGGTTGGCCTCGCCGGTGCCGCCGGCAAAGTCGCTGTTAATCCGCAGATAGGTCTTGCCGCCGGCCACGTAGGTGGAGGCGGTGACCAGCCGGCCGTTGGCGCCGCCGCCGACGTTCTCCGCATCGGTGTTGATGGCGGTGACCAGGTCGTTCATGGTGTTGACCCCGGCGGTGGGGCCGACCGGCACCGTGATGGTGGTGGGGGTGGAGCCGAAGCTTACGACCAGATTGCCGTCGCTGGCAGCCACCACATCGACGGCCGGGTCGGTCACGCCGGTGGTGGATTCCTGGGTGGTGGGAACATAGACGATGGAATCGGTATCAGCGGCCGCGCCGCTCAACCAGGAACTCCGGGTGGCCAGCCGGTCCACCGTGACCGAGGTGGCCTGCACCGCGGCACCGTCCTGGACGGTGGCGGTCATCACGCTCGTGCTGGAACTGGTGACGGTCCGGCCCAGGAAGGTGGAGGCCAGGGAAAGGGAGAGTGCCGGGCTCTTCATGGCCAGGAGCTTGTTCTTGACCACGGTGAACTCGTCGAGTTGCGCCGTGAGGGTCGAAACCTTGGATTCGAGAGGGGCGATGAGCTGTTGTTCGTCCACCCCGCGGAGCTGCTCCAGAATCGATTGCAGCTCGAGGTTGGAGCCGATGCCCAGCGAAGAGAGGCTGCTGATGGCCATGGAACTTCCCTCCGTGTGTGCTCAGGAACCAGCCGCCCGCCACTTGGCGGCCGGACCGTTTCCTATAACGCATATCGGCAGCAGGCCGTGAAACTTGAGGGATTTCTCAAAAAAAGGGGGGAGCGGCCAGCCGGCCACTCCCCCGAAAAAAGGCTGCCGACCGTCCCCGGAAAGGGGACGGCCGGGTTGTGGTTTCCGCTTATCCCTGCAGCAGCGACAACACGGTCTGGCCGCTGGCATTGGCCTGGGCCATGGCGAAGGAGCTGGCCTGGGTCAGGATCTGCATCTTGGAGAAGGTGGCTGCCTCCTCGGCGAAGTCAACGTCGCGGATCGAGGATTCCGCAGACGCGATGTTGACCTTGGTGGCCGAGAGGTTGGCGATGGTGGAGGTCAGCTGGTTCTGGACGGAACCGAGGTCGGACCGCACCTTGTCCAACGTCTTCAGGGCCGAGTCGGCAACCGCGATGGCCACCTGGGCGCCTTCCTGGCTGGTGACGTCCACGTCGGAGAGCTTGGACTTCACCACGTCGGAAAGGGTGGTGGTCGCGGTGGCGCCGGTGCTCGAAGTCGCCGTTGCGGCCAGAACACTCGCGCTGCCAATTACCGAATTGGCCTTCAAGGTCATGGCCACGTTCAGGTAATTGGTGCCCGAGGTGATGGCATCGCCCTGGAGGGTGGTGCCGGCCTTGAGCAATGCCCCACCAGTAACCCAGATGTCGTCGGTGAGCACGGTGCCCGCCTTCAGCAAGGTGCTGGTCGCCAAAACGGTACCAGCCGCCAGGGTCATATCGCCGGCCAGGGTCACCTTGCCGCCCGACAGGGTCACGTTGCCGCCGATGGTGGAACCCTTGGCGAAGGAGGCGCCGTCGCCGTCGATGACCGAACCGACCGTGATGGTCATGTCGCGGGTCAGGGTCTTGGCCGCACCGGAGAGCGTGAAGTCACCGCCGATAACCGAGCCGGCCAACAGGGTGCTGCCGCCGGAAAGGATGATGGAGCCAGACTTCAGCGTCATCTGGTTGGTCAGCGTGGTGGCGCCGGAGGTGGTGATGTCGGCGCTGAGGTACGAACCGGCGGTCACCGAACTGCCAACGGCATCAACCACGGAACCGGACTTCACCAGCATATCCGCGGTCAGGGTGAGGCCGTTGTCGCTCAGGGTCACGTCGCTGGCCAGTACGGTGCCGGCCGTATAGGTATTCCCCTTGGCCACGAACGTGGTTGTCACTGTCGTGCCTGCGGCCAGAACCGAGTCCGACGCGAGGATGGAACCGGTCTTCAGCAAGCTGTCCGCATTCACCGTCGCGTTATTGGTCTTCAGTGCCACCGTACCGCCAAGGATGGTGCCCGACTTGATGGTCGCCGTGGAACCCAGCACGGAACCGGCCAGCAGGGTGCTGTCCAGAGTGGTGGTAATGGCGGCCGAGGTGTTGGTCAGGCTGAAGCCCAGCGAGGTGCCGGCCTTGAAGGCGCTGCCGGAACCCACGACGGAGCCCTTGGTCAGGGACGACTCGACCGTGGTGGTCACGGAACCATCCACGTTGATCGCTGCCGTGGTTGCCAGAGAAACCAGATCCGCGGCGTCACTGAGTTTGATCTCGTTGGCGCCGGTCTGGAAGAGCTTCACCGTACCGAGGGTGGAGAGATTGCTGCCGAGCAGGGTGGTGCCCGTGTCGCCGGTCACCTGGATGGCGCGGCCGTCGGTGGAGGTCAGCGTCAGGAAGCCGCTCTCGTCCACGCTGGCGAGCACGCCGTGCTGGCTGGTCTTCTGGTTGATGGCGTTGGCCAGGGAGCCGTCGGCGTCGTTGGCCTGCACGCTCAGGGAACCGATGGTGATGCCGTTGATGGCAAAGTCGCTGCCGGTGGAACCGGACGCCACTGCGGCATTGCTGGTCACCTCCACGTTGGCCTGGGCGGAAACGCCGGTGATGTCCGCCACCTTGTTGATGGCGTTGGCCAGAGCGCCCATGCTGTTTTCCGCCGTGTTGTCGTAGGCCAACTGAACGGATTGCAGCTGCACGTTCTGGTTCAGGAGGTTACTGTAAATGGACAAACGCACCTCGCCGGTACCGGAGGGGGTCAACTGACCGGTGGTCACGTGACCGACCTTGGTGGACTCGGCAGAGGCGATGGAGATACCTACGGTCTCACCGGTATAGGCGCCCACCTGGAACTTCTTGTTGGTGAACTGACCGGAGAGGAGCTTCTGGTTGTTGAACGCCGTGGTGCGGGCAATGATGTCCAACTCCTGCAGAAGCTTATCGACGTCGGCCTGGATCGCCTTCCGGGACTCGGTGGTCTGACCGTCCTGGGCGGCCTGGATGGCCTTGGTCTTGATGGTGTTGACGATGTTGATCGCCTCGTCCAACGCACCGTCCGCGGTCTGCACCATGGAGATACCGTCGTTGGCGTTCCGCA
>JBFLYY010000098.1:0-23623 GCA_040756495.1 Thermodesulfobacteriota bacterium
CGAACTGCTTGGGCACCAGGTGGCGCTTGGCGATCATCAGCTTCTCTTCGTCGGTGTAGCCGGCGAGTTCGATCACCTCCATGCGGTCGCGCAGGGGCCCTGGGATGTTGTCGAGCACGTTGGCCGTGGTGATGAACATCACCCTGGAGAGGTCGAAGGAGATCTCCAGGTAATGGTCGGAGAAGGAGAAGTTCTGTTCCGGGTCCAGCACCTCAAGCAACGCCGAGGAGGGGTCGCCGCGGAAGTCCATGCCGAGCTTGTCGATCTCGTCGAGCATGAAGAGGGGGTTGGCGGAGCCGGCCTTTTTCAGGCTCTGGATGATGCGGCCAGGAAGCGCGCCGATGTAGGTGCGGCGGTGGCCGCGGATCTCCGCCTCGTCCCGCACGCCACCGAGCGAAATGCGCACGAAGTTGCGGCCCATGCTGCGGGCGATGGACTGGCCCAGCGAGGTCTTGCCCACGCCCGGCGGGCCCACGAAGCAGAGGATGGGGCCGTGCATGTCCTGCTTCAGCTTGCGCACCGCCAGGAACTCGATGATCCGCTTCTTGATCTCCTTGAGGCCGTAGTGGTCCTGATCCAAGGTCTGCTGGGCCCGGTCGATGTCCAGGTTGTCCGGCGTGGTCTTGAGCCACGGCAGGTCGAGAATCCAGTCGAGGTAGGTGCGGGAGACGGTGTATTCCGGTGAGGAGGGCGAGATGCGGCCCAGGCGGTCCAGCTCCTTCTGCGCGGTCTTGCGCGCCTCCTCCGGCAGCTCCGCCTTTTCGAGGCGGCCGCGCAACTCGGTCAGATCGAGGTTCTCGTCCTCCTCGCCCAGTTCCTTGCGGATCGCCTTCAACTGCTCGCGGAGGAAGAATTCCTTCTGCTTCTTGTCCATGTCCTCCTTCATGGATTTCTGGATCTCGTGGCTCATCTCCACGGTTTCGAGCTTCTTGTTGAGTTCGCGGGCCGTGCGGCGCAGGAGCTGCTTGACCTCCTCGATTTCGAGCACCTCCTGCTCCTCCTCGATGGAGAGGTTGAGCTGGGAGGTGATGAGGTAGGCGATGTAGAAGGGGTTGGTGAGCGAGGCCACGGTCACGGCCAGTTCGGCCGGGGCCGCGCCCAGTTCCGACATCTTCCGGAACTGGCTGCGCAACCCCATCACCAGGGCCTCGGTCTCCTGATCGTCGCTCTCCGCCATGGGGACGGTCTCGACCCGCGCCTTGAGGTAGGGCTCCTGCTGGGTGAACTCGCTGACGCGGAGTTTCTTCACCGCGCTCATCAGCACCTGATAGGAGCCCTCCTCGGACTTGATCAGCTTGTGGAGATAGCCCACCACGCCGATGTGGTAGAGATGGTCGCCCTCGGGCACCCGGTGCTCGTCGCCCTCCTCCCCTTTCCTGTGGGTCAGCACCGCCACCAGGCGGTCCGCCAGGATGGCGTCGTCCACCAGCTGTTTGGAGGCGGGGTGGTTGATCTGGAGCGGGAATCCCATGCCGGGGAAGAAGACAAAGCCGTGCAGGGGCAGCACGGGCAGCACCTCGGGCACCGGCAGTTCGGCCGGGTTGACCTTGCCGCTGCCCGGATTCCCCTTCTCCTCGCGGGTTTCTCCCTGTTTTTCCTGGTCGTTTGCGTGGTCGCTCATGACTCTTCTCGCTCTCGGTTCAAGGGAATCGGCTCACCGCACGGGAATCCGCACCTTGCCCCGGATTTTCAATTTCGGCAGGGTGACCACCAGAAAACCGTTCTGGTGGACCGAGGTGGCGGCGGAAACGTCCACCGGCCCGGGCAGGGTGATGGATTTCTCGAAGCGGCCCCGCTCGATCTCCAGCCGGTGCACGGCGCGCACGCCATCGGGCACCGGCAAATCACGCTCGCCGGCAATGGTGAGGCGCTGTTCCTCGGCCACCACCTCGAGCTGGTCCGGCGCGGCACCGCCCACGTCCATGCAGACGATGAGCGCCTCGTCGGTTTCGTAGATGTCGGTGGCCGCGGACCAGCCTGCCGGCGAAAGCGAGAGCAGGCCGGGCACCGCCATGGTGCGCATCGCCCGGCCATGATGGCCGCCGATCACCGAACGTTTCTTGAATTCATCCATGCCGTCTTCCTCTGCTGCCTGGTGTGGCCTGCCGGCGGCGGGCAATCAGCCCACCTCCACGTACCCCGTGCCCCGGCAGGTGGGGCATTCCTGCTCCGGCGTGCACTGACAATCGTCCCACTCCTCGCCCCGCTGGGTGCCACGCCATTCGCTGTTGCAGCTACAGACCCCGGGCACCACCTTCTTGCCCTGACACTGCGGACACACCTTCTTTTCCTTGTCGGCCATGGTCGTGCTCCTTGTCGGTGAAAATTGGCGGACAGGCACCTTGCCCATGCCGCTTACCAAGGGAAGATCATGTTCAAACTATGGAGCAGCGGAACGCCGCTGTCAAGACAGGGAAAAGGAATCAGATTTCTTCGTGGCGGCAGGCGTGGGCCACCACCACGTGCTGGGCAATGGCGCCGTCGATGGCCAGCCGCGACTTGTGGATGGCGACGATGGTCGGCCCGGCGGGCTGGTTGTTGATCACCTCGAGGCAGGTGCCAAGGGTGAGGCCCATGTCGGCAAGACGCGCCTGCAGCACCCGGTCGCCCAGGAGCTGGACGACCTTCACCCGTTCGCCGTTGGCCGCCATTTTGAGGGGGATGGCGTCGTCCCGCAGGGCCATGCAATCGGCGCAGAGGCCGTAGATCTCCATGCGGTGCTGGAGGGGATGGAACTGGAACTCCCGGGCGATGACCAGTTGCAACCGCTCCAGCTCCTCGTTGCGGAACTCCTGGATCTGGCCGCAACGGGTGCAGATGAAATGGTCGTGGTGCTGGCCGAGGTGATGGTGTTCGTAGCGCGTCTCCTGGTTGTCGAAGGTCACCTGCTGGGCGAAGCCGCACTGGCAGAACATCTCCATGGTCTCCCGGACAAAGGCGAGGTCCGCCAGGGTGGGCTGCCGTTCCTGGACCAGCGTCACCAGTTCGGCAATGGTTACGTGCTGTTCGATGGAGAGGAAGATGTCGAGGACCGCCAGACGCTCTTCGATGCGGCTGGCGCTGAAGGAGCGGAGCACCGCCTCGAACTGCTGCCGTTCCATGGCGTGGCGGTCCTCGCCGGAAAAAAAGACCGGACAGGAGGAGCCACCGCGGCGGCCCTTGCCAAAGGGAAAACGAAAACCAAAACCTTTCTTGCGCATGGTCACTCCCGGGGGGACTCGCCCCGCTCCACCCGCTGCCAGTCGCGGCCGCGCAGCAGGAAGTGGGGCTTGAACTGCGCCTTGTAGCGCATGGCCGGCACCGCGTCGATCCAGTAGCCGAGGTAGAGAAACTCCTTCTCCTCCTGCCGGCAGAGTTCCACCAGCCGGAGGATGTTGCAGGTGCCGAGGCCGCGGTCCGAAAGCGCCGGGTCGAAGTAGAAATAGACGGCGTTCAGGCTCGCCAGGGTCACATCGACAATCCCCACCCCCACCAGCCGCCCGTCGAGGTGGTAGGCGACCTCCATGGTGTTGGTGATGGCGTTGACGAAGAAGCCGCTGTAGTAGTCGATGGCCGTGTTGTGGCGGCCGGGATAGCGGGCCCGCAAAAAGGCGTCGCAGAGGGCCAGGCGGTCCGGCGTGATCTGGAGCGGGCCGGTGCTCATGGTCAGATCGCTGTTCCTGGCCAGGGCCCGACGCTGGCTGCGGTTGGGCACGAACTCCTCCGGATCGAGCCGGATCGGCACGCAGCCCTGGCAGTCGCGGCAGACCATGGTGTACATGGTGTTGCCGTTGCGGCGGAAGCCGGCAGCCAGAAAGGCATCCATGGTGTGGTCGGGGATCGGCCCGAAGAGGGCCTGGCGGTAGATCGCCTTGTGGGGCAGACCGTAAGGACACTCGGCCGCGATGTCGAAGAAGCAGTCGCCGAGTTGTTCAATGATCTGCCATTCCACGCCGCCGCACCCCAGCTAGGAGTAAAGGAAGTACCGCTCCCGCATGGCGCCGAACGCCGCCAGTTCCGGCTGCCAGCCCGCTTCCAGCGCCAGCAGCTCCTCGCCGGCGGCAAGATTGGGCCGCAGGGTGTTGTCGCCCAGGATGAGGTCGAGCGGCACCTTCTCGTATTCGTACTCGTAGGGCGGCTGCTTCAAGGCGAAGTCGTCGGGATAGAGACGCATCATCGCCTGTAGCAAAGCCAGACTGGTGCGGTAGGGCCGGAAGGCGGCCGGGTCGGTGACGTGCAGGTGAAAGCCGCGGCAGGGTTTGCCGGCCCACTTGTTGGAGGTGGGTTCGAAAACCAGGGGCCGCAGCACGCAGCCCGGCAGGGGAATGGCCGCAAGAAAGTCGAGCACGGCCCGCGGGTCCACGAAGGGCGCGCCGCAGAGTTCGAAGGGCAAGGTGGTGCCGCGCCCCTCCGAGATGTTGGTCCCCTCCCACAGCACCTGGCCGGGATAGACCAGGGCAGTGATGGGGGTGGGCATGTTGGGCGAGGGAAAGACCCAGGGCAGGCCGGTGTCGGCATAGAGCATCTTCCGCTGCCACCCCTCGGCCTTGATGACCGTAAGGTTGCAGCCGAGGCCGAACTCCTGGTTCAGCATCAGGGCCAGCTCGCCGAAGGTGAGGCCGTGACGCATGGGAATGGGGTAGAGGCCGACAAAGGAGCGGCACTCCTCGCGCAGGATGTTGCCCTCGATCAGCTCGCCGCCGATGGGGTTGGGCCGGTCGAGCACCACCACCTGCTTGCCGAATCGCGCCGCCTCCTCCATGCAGTAGGCCAGGGTGTAGAGGAAGGTATAGACCCGGGTGCCGACATCGACGATATCGATCAGGAGCACGTCGAAGTGCTCGTACATGGCCGCGGTCGGCCGCCGCACCTCGCCGTAGAGGCTGAAGAGCGGCACGCCGGTGACCGGGTCGCTGGTGTGGTCCGACTCGATCATGTTGTCCTGCTTCTCGGCAAAGAAGCCGTGCTGGGGCGAGAAGAGGCAGGTGAGCTGGCCGGGGAAGGCGGCGTGGACGAGGTCGCGGCTGTGGATGAAATGGCGGTCGGTGGAGGCCTGGTTGCAGAGAAGGGCCAACCGCTTGCCCTTGAGGAACTCGGGGCGCGCGGCACAGAGCTGTTCGATACCGAGGGTTACCATAGGAGACGCTCACCATGGCCGGCCGACGAGGCGGCGGGCGCTTTTTGCTTGCAGTTTCAAGGCCGCTGGTTAGAGTTACGGCATACCGGTGGATAATAACCGGAAACCCCGCGAGGATGCACGCAAATTACGCGGCCGGGGCGCTTTGGGAGGAGAAGGAAGAATGAAGATCGCCATCAGCGGCAAGGGCGGGGTGGGCAAGACCACCATCATGGCCATGCTGGCCCAGCAGTTCCACGACAACGGCAAGAAGGTGCTGGTGATCGATGCCGACCCGAGCCCGCACATGGCGCAGAGCATCGGGGTGCAGGAGGTGGAAAAGATCGTGCCGATCTCGGAGATGAAGGATCTGCTCGTGGAGCGCTCCGGCAAGGTCACGGGCTCGCCCTTCTACAACATCAACCCCCAGGTGGATGATCTCCTGGCCCGCTTCATCGTGGAGCAGAACGGGATCAAGCTCATGGTCCTGGGCGCCATCCAGAGCGCCGAAGGCGGCTGCGCCTGCCCGGAGAGCAATGTGCTCAAAAGGATGCTCACCAAGCTCCTGCTCTCGCCGGACGAGGTGGTGCTCCTCGACATGGAGGCCGGGGTCGAGCACCTGGGCCGCGGCACCATCGCCACCGTGGACCACCTGCTCATCGTGGTGATCCCCTCGCAGTCGGGCATCCGCACCGCGCTCAAAATCAGGGATCTGGCCAAGGGCACCCGCATCCGCAAGATCTCCTTTGTGGGCAACCTGGTGCAGGACGAGGAGGACCGGAAGTTTCTCAGCGAGGGACTGGGCGAGGAACCCATTGCCTGCTTCCCGGATTCGGCCACGATCCGCCGCACGGAACGGGACGGCCAGCCGGTGACCACGGCCCTTGCCTCGGTGGCCGAGGTGACGCAGGGGCTCATTGACCGGCTGCTTTCCCAGGCCCAGCAATGACCACCTCCGCCGAAGAACTCTTTGATCGGACGGCCCAGACTTACGACCGCGCCCGTCGCCAACTCGTCCCCTGTTTCGACGACTTTTACGGCACGGCCCTGGCGCTGATCCCATGGACCACACAGGACGAGTTCCAGGTCTTGGACTTGGGGGCCGGCACAGGTCTCCTCTCCGCCCTGCTCGCCGAGAAATTTCCCAAGGCCGGGTTCACCCTTGTGGACGTCTCCCGGGAAATGCTCGCCCAAGCCAGAGAACGCAGCGGCATGGCCCAGCGTTCCGCGTTCGTTGTCGCAGATTACGCAGCCGGTTTCGAAGGCCGGTTTGACGTGATCGTCTCCGCCCTGTCGATCCACCACCTCACCGACGAGGAAAAGAAACGATTATACAAGAGAATATACGACGCGCTTCCGGATGGCGGCATCTTCATCAACGCCGATCAGGTGCTGGGTCCAACGCCGCAAATCGAAACGATATACCAGGAGACGTGGCTCCGGCAAACCCGGGAACTCGGGGTATCCGCCGCAGACCTCGATGCGGCCATGGAACGAATGAAGGCCGACAAAATGGCCACCCTCGACGCTCAACTGGAGTGGCTGCGGCAAGGGGGCTTTCCCCAGGTGCATTGCTGGTTTCAGCACCACCGCTTCGCCGTATTTTCTGGCCGCAAGGGGTGACTGCCGTCACAGACACAAATCCGCGCCCACCGCAAACGACGGTCGGGACGGCAGTTTGTGAAGACGGTCAGGCGGCTTTCAATTCCAGGTGAACGCGGCGGCCGAGGGCGGTGGCGATGTTTACCAGCGCGTCGATGGAAAAGCGGGAGAGCGGCCCCGCAGGAGGTCGTTGATCCGCGGCTGGGTCACCCCGCACCGTTTGGCGGCCTCGGCCTGCTTCCAGCCATTTTCCTCGATAATCGCCTCAATCTGCATCATCAACTCCGACCTGGTCCGCAGATTGGCGGCCTCTTCCGGGGTGTCGGCAATGGCGTGCCAAACGCTCTCGTAGCTTTCCACCTTGGTCATCTCACCCTCCTGTTCAACTCGGAGAACCGAACTCTTAGTCCGGCTTCACAATGCCTCCCCGCCTTCATTGAGGATGCTCAGGTAGCCGTCGTACACAAAGAGCCGGTTGCGGCGCTGGCCAGTGAGTTCGCGGACAATGCCCAGTTCCATCAATTTCAGCATGGCCTTGGTGGCGGTGGGAAAGGTCATGCCGCTGTCGTGGCAGAGTTGTCTCAGGCTGCACAAAGGCCGCCGGCGCAGGGCGTCGAGCACCCGCAGGGCGTTGGCGGCGGTGCGGCCGCTGGCCTGGGTGCGCTGGGTGTCCTGCTGGAACAGGGCCACCAGCCGCTGGGCGGTCTGCACCGCGCCGTTGGCGGTCTCTTCCACGCCTTCGAGAAAAAAATCGACCCAGGCCTCCCAGTCGCCCTCGCTGCGCACCCGGTCGAGCAGGGTGTAGTAGTGGGCGCGGTACTGCTTGAAGTAGAGGCTCAGGTAGAGAAGCGGCTGGGCCAGCGCGCCGCCTTCGTGCAGGAGCAGGGCGATGAGCAGGCGGCCGAGGCGGCCGTTGCCGTCGAGAAAGGGATGGATGGTTTCGAACTGGACATGGGCCAGGGCCGCCTTGAGCAAAACCGGCATGACGCCGGCTTCGTCGTGGAGGAAGCGCTCCAACTCGGTCATGCAGGGCTCGACTTCTTGAGACGGCGGCGGGACAGACTGGGCATTGCCGGGGCGGGTGCCGCCAAGCCAGTTCTGGCTGCGGCGGAATTTGCCCGGCGCCTTGTCGCTGCCGCGCCCCCGCGCCATCAGGCGGGCGTGCATCTCCCGCAACAGCCGGTTGCAGAGGGGGAAGCCCTCCCGCAACCGCGCCATGCCATGCTCCAAGGCGCCAACATAGTTGGAAACCTCCACCACGTCGTCGAACGGCACCCCCGGCGACTCGTCCAGCTCGAACAACAGCAGGTCGGAAAGAGAGGACTGGGTGCCTTCGATCTGCGAAGAGAGCACCGCCTCGCGGCGCACATAGGCGTAAAGAAAAAGCTGCGGGTCGGGCAGCAGCAGGCTGATGCTGTCCAGGCGGCCCAGGGCCAGGGTGGCCCGTTCGAGCAAGGAGTGGCGGTCACCGCTCAGGTCGAGTGGCGGCACGGGCGGCAGAGGCTGGGGAATAAAGGCGCGGACGGTTTCTCCCCCGGCGATGCTGGTGGCATAGCGGCCCGTGACATCACGGTGCATGGTGCGCGATCCTTGAATAAGGGTTTTGCTTATTTAAAAAAGCTAGCTATTTCTTTAATAGCACCACCCGGAGCGAGTCGTCAAGCAGAGCCTTGCGGCAGATTCCATGCGAAACCCATTCGCTCCAGGTGGCGGTTCACCTCGGCTTCCAGTTCGGCCACCTGTTCGACTCGGCTCAACCGAAGCAGAGCCCGCAGTCCGGGCAGGTGGTGAAGGCGGTGGGGAAGGTGTGGCCGCAGGCCGGGCAGGTGGCCTCGCCGGCATCGGCGTTGAAGACCCCGTGGCTGTGGCTGGTATCGTGGTGGTGGAGCGCGGTGTTCCGGGCGTGCAACGCCTGGATGACCCCCACGGCGTCCCTGGCATCCTCCCGCCGCACCTGGAGATAGAAGGTGGTGGGGCAGCACCCCTTGCCGCAGCTCTGGTCGTCGCCCGCCACCAGGCAGGCAATCCGCTCGTGGCGCAGCAACTCCTCCAGATGGCGGATATCGGTGAGCGGCGCCTTGTGGATGACGACCAGGTCGTCCTCCGGGGTCAGCTCGCCGGCCCGGCGCTCGCGCTGCACCTCCTTGCCCGCCTTCAGGGCCTGCATGGCGCTGCCGAGCAGCAACTCCACCCCGCAGACCGCGCAGCGTTCGATCTCGGCACGGTATTCATCGCCACAGCGCGGGCAGTATTTCAGATCCGGTTCGTACATGATTCCACTCCACACGGTTAGAGAATAAAACGGCTCAGGTCTTCGTCCTGGGCAATGGTGGTCAACTGACTGCGCACATAGTCGGCGCTCACCTCGAAACGCTTCTCCGCCCGGTCCGGCGCGGCAAAGGACAACTCGTCGAGCAGCCGCTCCATCACGGTGTGGAGCCGCCGCGCCCCGATGTTCTCGGTCCTGGCGTTCACCTGGGTGGCAATACGGGCCATCTCGCGGATCGCCTCCTCGCTGAAAACGAGGTCGATCCCCTCGGTGGCCATCAGGGCGGTGTACTGGGTGATGAGGGCGTTCCGCGGTTCGGTGAGGATGCGGTGGAACTCCGCCTCGCCGAGTTCGTGCAGTTCCACCCGGATGGGGAAGCGGCCCTGCAACTCCGGGATGAGGTCCGAGGGCTTGCTCACGTGGAAGGCGCCGCTGGCGATGAAGAGGATGTGGTCGGTCTTCACCGGGCCATGCTTGGTGTTCACCGTGGAACCCTCGACAATGGGCAGCAGGTCGCGCTGCACCCCCTCCCGCGAGACCTCTGGGCCGTGGCCCGCGCCCTGGCGGGAGGCGATCTTGTCGATCTCGTCCAAAAAGATGATGCCCGACTGCTCGGTGCGGCGGATGGCAAACCGCACCACGGCCTCCATGTCGATGAGCTTCTCCGCCTCGCTCTTCTTCAGGATCTCCAGGGCCTCGGCCACGGTGCGCTTCTCGCGCCGGGATTTCTTGGGGAACATCCTGCCGAACATATCCTTGAGGCCCCCTTCCATCTCACCAAGCCCCTGGCCGCCGAACATCTCCATCATCGGCATGGCGGCCGCCTGTTCCACCTCGATCTCCACCTCGCGGCTGTCCAGTTTCCCCTCGCGGAGCATCTGGCGGAACTTCTCCCTGGTGGCATCGGCAGGCAACGGGGCGTAGCCCTGATGAGCTGGCGGCGGCACCAGGAGATCGAGCAGCCGCTCCTCGGCAAGCTGGGCGGCCCGGGCCACCATCTTCCCCCGTTCCTCGTCGCGCACCATGTTGATGGCCAGTTCCAGGAGGTCGCGGACCATGGACTCCACGTCGCGGCCCACATAACCCACCTCGGTGAACTTGGAGGCCTCCACCTTGATGAAGGGCGACTGGGCCAGGGTGGCAAGCCTGCGGGCGATCTCGGTCTTGCCCACGCCGGTGGGGCCGATCATGATGATGTTCTTGGGCGCGATCTCGTCACGGAGCGGCAGGGGCACCTGCTGGCGGCGCCAACGGTTCCTGAGGGCAATGGCCACGGAGCGCTTGGCCTCCTGCTGGCCCACGATGTAGCGGTCCAGCTCCGCCACGATCTGGCGCGGGGTGAGGGAATTGACAACAGCGGCACTATCGGGTGCTTCCGGCATGGCGGGAACCTATAATTTCTCCACCACGATGGCGTGGTTGGTGTAGATGCAGATGGAGCCGGCGATCTCCATGGCCGCCCGGCAGATCGCCTCGGCATCGAGATCGCTGTGCGTAACCAGGGCCTTGGCCGCAGACTGGGCATAGGGCCCGCCGGAACCGATGGCGACGATGCCGTCGTCGGGCTCGATCACGTCGCCGGTGCCGGAAAGGAGCAGGGAGTGCTCCTGGTCCACGGCCACGAGCAGGGCCTCCAGCCGGCGCAGCATCTTGTCGGTGCGCCACTCCTTGGCCAGCTCCACCGCGGCGCGCATCAGGTTGCCGTTGTACTGTTCGAGCTTCTGTTCCAGCTTGTCGAAGAGGGTGAAGGCGTCGGCCGTGGCGCCGGCAAAGCCGGTGATCACCCGGCCGTGATAGAGGCGCCGCACTTTGCGGGCCGCGTGCTTCACCACCGTGTTGCCCATGGTGACCTGGCCGTCGCCGGCCACCGCCACCTCGCCCTTGTGGCGCACCGCGATCACCGTGGTGGAACGAATCCGCTTGCTGTCCATAGACTCTCCTGCTACTCGTTGCCGGGCCTGGGCGCTGCCTGGTTCCTGGCCAGGGGATGCGCCTTGTCGTACACCTCGGTCAGGTGATCGAGGTTCAAGTGCGTGTATTTCTGGGTGGTGGAGAGGCTCGCATGGCCGAGCAGCTCCTGCACCGTGCGCAGATCCGCCCCCATCTCCAGAAGATGGGTGGCAAAGGAGTGGCGCAAGGCATGGGGCGTGACTCGTGCCGCGATCCCGGCCCGCTCCGCGTACATCCCCACCAGCCGCTCGATGCTCCTGGTGGTGAGCCGGCTGCCGCGGCCATTTAAAAAGACCGCCTTCTCCTCAGGCGGGTTGCCGCGGGCCACCCGTTCGGCCATGAGCCTGGTCCGCTGGGGCCAGTAGTGCGTAAGGGCCGCAAGGGCCGGCTCGCCCACCGGCACCAGCCGCTCCTTGTTGCCCTTGCCGATGACCCTGACCATGCCCGAGGCCGGATCGAGACGGTCGAGATTCAGGGCCGCCAGCTCCGCCACCCGCATGCCGGTGGAGTAGAGCATCTCCAGCATGGCCCGGTCCCGCGCGGCAAAAGGGTCGGCTGCTCCGGGCGTCTCCATGAGGGTAAAGACCTCGTCCACGGTAAGGAAGACCGGGATGTTGCGGCCGAGCTTGGGCATGGCCACCCCGGTCACCGGGTCGCGGCCCAGCACCCCCTGCCGCATGAGGAAACGGAAGAAGGTGCGCAGGGCCGAGAGCTTGCGCGCCACGGAACTCGCCTGATTGCGGCCATGGAGGGCATAGACAAAGGCGCGCACCGCCTTGGCGTCGATGACCTCCGGCGCGACCTCGCGGCCCAGATGGGCGACGAACTCCTCCAGGTCGCGGCCGTAGCCCGCCACGGTGTGAGGGGAGTACCCCTTCTCCACCCGCAGCCATTCACGAAAGGCCGTGATGTGCTCCGGCAGGCTCGCCGACATGAAACACCTTTTCCGCTGGGCCGCCACGGACCGGGCCGCCTTTTTGGCCAAGAGAGTACCACAGTGGTTCCCTTTTGTCAGCTTTGCAGAGCGCTCTTCCCTCTCCATGGAAAAGGCATTGCCCCATGGCCCTGCATCATTTATGGTAGGGAATTCGCAACCGCGATCACGCGTGTCGCATTTACCCAAGTCACGGAAACGAAGCGCCATGGCGAAACAGAACTTCGAGGAAGCGCTGGCCCGGCTGGAGGAGATCACCAGGCAGCTGGAGGATGGCGAACTCAGCCTGGAGGCCTCCTTGCGCATCTTCGACGAGGGGATCAGACTGGCGGATTTCTGCTCCAAAAAACTCGACGAGGCCCAGAACAAGGTGGACCTCCTGCTCAAAAAGAACGGCGAACTCGTTCCCACCCCCTTCACCCAGCATGAAGGGCCGGGGGAAGACGAATAATCCCATGGACGTCAAGGCGATCCTCACCGACAAACGCGCCGTGGTGGAAGAGGCGCTCGCGAGCTGCATGCTCAAGGCCGAAGGGCCGCTGGCCGACCACATCGCGGCCATGCAGTACAGCCTCTTTGCCGGCGGCAAACGGGTGCGCCCCATCCTCTGCCTCGCGGTGGCCGAGGCGCTGGGCGCCGAGCCCAAGCCGCTTTTGCCCATTGCCTGCGCCCTTGAGTGCATCCACACCTATTCGCTGATCCACGACGACCTGCCGGCCATGGACAACGACGACCTGCGGCGCGGCATGCCCACCAGCCACAAGAAATTCGGCGAGGCCGCGGCAATCCTGGCCGGCGACGGCTTACTCAGCTATGCCTTCGAACTGCTCACCCTGCCGGAGCTGAACGCCACACTTTCCCCTCCGGATCAAGTACGGATCGTCCATCTCGTGGCCAAGGCCATCGGCCCTCTGGGCATGGTGGGCGGCCAGGCCCTGGATCTGGCCGCCGAGGGGAAGGCGATCCCCTTCGAGGAACTGCGCCGCATCCACAGCTGCAAGACCGGAGCCCTCATCACCGCCGCGGTCCAGGCCGGCGCCATCGGCGGCCAGGCCGACCCGCGGCAGTTCGCGGCTCTGACCAGCTACGGGGAGCACGTGGGCCTTGCCTTCCAGATCGTGGACGACCTCCTGAACGTCGAAGGCACCACCGAACAGCTCGGCAAGGCGGCCGGTTCCGACGCCGCCCGCAACAAGGCCACCTACCCGGCCTTCTTCGGGGTGGAAAAAACGCGGGCCATGGCCATGGAGGCGGTGGAGGCCGCCATCGCGAGCCTCGCCGACTTCGACCGGCGCGCCGACTTCCTGCGGGAACTGGCGCGTTACATCTACACGCGGACCACATGACCACACCAGCCGCCGTCCCGGAAAGCGCAGCCCTGCTGCTCGACGCCATCGACTCCCCGGCCGACCTGCGCAAGCTCGCGCCGGAGCAGCTGCCGCAGCTCGCCGCCGAGATCCGCCAGCGGATCATCGAGACCGTGGCCACCAACGGCGGCCATCTCGCGCCCTGTCTCGGCGTGGTGGAGCTGACCCTGGCCCTCCACTACGTCTTCGCCACCCCGGCGGACAAGATCGTCTGGGACGTCGGCCATCAGTGCTACGCCCACAAGCTGATCACCGGCCGCCGCGACCGTTTCCACACCCTGCGCCAGCAAGGCGGATTGAGCGGTTTTCCCAAACGGGAGGAGAGCCCCTACGACGCCTTCGACACCGGCCACAGCAGCACCTCGATCTCGGCCAGCCTCGGCATGGCCGTGGCCAAGGATCTCAAAGGCGACCGGAGCAAGACCATCGCCGTGATCGGCGACGGCTCCATGACCGGCGGCATGGCCTTCGAGGCGTTGAACCAGGCGGGCCACATCGACAAGAACCTCGTCGTCGTCTTAAACGACAACGAGATGTCGATCTCGCCGAACGTCGGGGCGCTCTCCAGCTTCCTGAGCCGCAAGCTGACCAGCAAGACCGCGGTGCGCATGAAAAAGGAGATGGAGCACTTCCTTAAATCCTTTTCCCACGTGGGCGAAAACATCCTCAACGTGCTCAAGCGCAGCGAAGAGAGCCTCAAAGGCTTTTTCACCCCGGGCATGCTCTTCGAGGCGCTCAAATTCGAGTATGTGGGACCGATCCCCGGCCACCAGTTCGAATCGCTCATCGAGACGCTCAAGAACGTCCGCGATTTCAGCGAGGGGCCGGTGCTGGTCCACGTGCTCACCACCAAGGGCAAGGGCTACGGCCCGGCGGAAAAGAATCCCGGCGACTTCCACGGCCTGGGCCCCTTCGACGTCGCCAGCGGCAAACCGTTGCCCGTGGCCGGCCCGCCGAGCTACACCAAGGTCTTCGGCGACACCCTCATCGAACTCGCCGAACAGGATCCGCGCATCGCCGCGATCACCGCGGCCATGCCCGCCGGCACCGGCCTTACCGGCTTTGCCCAGCGCTTCCCGGACCGCTTCTTCGACGTCGGCATCGCCGAACAGCACGCCGTCACCTTTGCCGCCGGGCTCGCGGTGGAGGGGCTGGTGCCGGTGGTGGCCATCTACTCCACCTTCATGCAGCGGGCCCTCGACCAGGTGATCCACGACGTCTGCCTGCAGAACCTGCCGGTGGTCTTTGCCATCGACCGCGGCGGCCTGGTGGGCGACGACGGCCCCACCCACCATGGCGTCTTCGACCTCTCCTTCCTGCGCTTCGTCCCGAACCTGATCCTCATGGCGCCCAAGGACGAAAACGAGTTGCGCCACATGCTCCATACCGCCATCCACACTCCGGCGCCGGTGGCAATCCGCTACCCGCGCGGCGCGGGCCGGGGCGTGGCCACAAACGAACCGCTTTCCCGGCTTGAGATCGGCAAGGGGGAAGTGCTGCGCCAAGGCAAGGATCTGCTGCTGCTGCCGGTGGGAAACCGGGTTTACCCGGCCCTGGAAGCGGCGGATGGGCTGGCCAAGCTCGGCATCGAAGCAACGGTGCTCAACCCCCGCTTCATCCGCCCCATCGACAAGGAACTGATCTGTGGCTGGGCCGAAAAAACCGGCAAGGTCATCACGGTGGAGGACAACGCCAGGCACGGCGGCTTCGGCAGCGCGGTGCTGGAACTTCTGGCCCGGCATGGCATCGACGCCAGGGTCCGGCTGCTGGGACTGCCGGACCGATTCATGGAACACGGCTCCCAGGAAGAACTGCGCCATCAGGGCAGGATCGACCCGCCCGCCATTGTCAGTACCGCCCTCGCCCTTCTTGGCAAGAGCGGCTGAGGCTCACTCGAACATCCCCTCCTGCTTTTCGATGAAGGCAAAGGCCTGATCGAGCACCTTTCTCGTCTCGACGGGCACGGCGAGGAACCGCAGGGCGATGCGCACCCGCTTGGGCGTATGGTCTGCGTAGGACTCCGAGACGGTAAGGCGGGTGGAGACGGAGAAAAGACCGGTGGCCACCAGCTTGTCGCCGTCCAGGGGCAGGTTGAGAGTGACCATGGCCGGGGCGTTCCAGCTGTAAGTACCCACCTGGGCCAGCTCGCAGAGCATGCCGCCGTCGCTGAAGTTGACCAGCTCGGCCGTGGTGCTGCTCGCCCCCTGCTCCAGAATGGCGGTGGCGCCGGGCAGGCTGTAGCGGCGGCCGGAACGCAGGGTGAAGATGCTGCAGACCCGGTTGATGGTCTCGCCCAGCTGCTGCGGGCTGCAGGGAACGGCAATCTGCTCCTTGACCCCGTTGGCCCGGAACTCCTCGGGCAGTTTTTTCTGCTTGCTGGAGGTGAACACGACAAAGGCGGTCTTTTCGAGGCAGGCCTCGGCGCTCTGCTTGCGCACGTAGGCAAGCCAATCGGCGGTGGAGGACTCCCGGGAAAAGAGCACCACGTGGAAACTCTTCCCCTGGAGGCGATCCATGGCCTCGTCAACGTCCTGGGCCTCCGCGACGTCGGCGTCGTTGATTTCGGCCAGGATCATGGTCTTGATGATCCGCCGCATGCTGTTGGACTGATCGACAACAAGTATCTGCCGGGCCATGTTCTGCTCCTTTCGTCGTATTGACCATGCTGCACGAAATAGTGCCCCGGTTGCGCTTTGCCGCCGGCAATGCTATCGTCAGGGCAACAGGGCGGCGCCTTCCGGTGGTGCCGCACAGAATTCAGTATAGCATGAGCCACCGATGAAAAATCAAATACAATTTTCCCCCCCGAACCGCGCCGGCGTCGCATGAAAGAGCCAGGCAAGGCCAAGGCGGCCAACCCCTTCCTCTGGTCGTTCACCACCTACTTCAGCGAAGGGTTTCCCTATTCGATCTTCCGCACCCTCTCCGCCATCTTCTTCCGCGACCGCGGCATGAGCCTTGAGGGCATCGGCCTGACCTCGATCTTCGCCCTGCCGTGGGTGGTCAAATTCCTCTGGTCGCCCCAACTCGACGAGTTCGGCACCAAGCGCCAGTGGCTGCTCATCACCCAGGGGCTCCTGGTGCTCTTCGTCCTGGCCGCCGCCGTTGTCTCCCCGCTGCCGTGGGCGATCCCGGCGGTGGTGCTCCTCTTCTTCTGCGGCAGTTGCGTGGCCGCCACCCACGACATCGCCATCGACGGCTACTACATGGAGGCCCTCGACGTGGCTGGCCAGGCCAGGTTCCTTGGCTACCGGGTCATGGCCTACCGTGTCGCCATGCTGACCGGCACCGGCCTCATCGCCACCCTCGCCGCCCTCACCAGCTGGACCCTGGCCTTTGGCGCCGCCGGCCTCCTGCTTGCGGCCTTTTTCCTCTTCCATCTCCGCTACCTGCCGCACTGCGAAAAGGTGCGCCGGCCGCTCGGCGACCTCGCGCCCACCCTGCTCACGCCGCGCAACCTCGGCCTGGTCGGCGCCGCGGCCCTGGCATTGATCGGCCTCCGCACCGGCCTGGAGTCAACCACCTATCGGGAGTTGCAGGAGAGCGCCCCCCTCTTCCGCCACCTGACCTTTGCCGCCTGGATCGGCCTGCTGCTCCTGCTCGGCCTCGTGGCCCTCCTCCTCCGTCGCCGCCAGCTGCACCGCTGGATCCTGGCCCGGCCCGAGTCCTTCTACGCCAGCGCCTTCATCTCCTTCATGGACGGCGAGCGCACCGGCACCGTCCTCGCCTTCATCGTGCTGATCCGCACCGGCGAGTTCCTGCTGAGTGCCATGACCGGCCCCTTCCTGATCGACCTCGGCCTCAAGCTCCACTACGGCTGGATCTCCGGCTCCGGCCTGCTGCTTTCCATCGGCGGCGCCATGGCCGGCGGCACCCTCATCGCCCGCCACGGTCTCAGGAAAATGATCTGGCCCTTCCTGCTGGCCCAGAACGGCACCAACCTCGTTTACATGGCCCTGGCCCTCCACCTGCGCGGGGCGCTGCTCATGAACACCGGCAGCAGCCTGCCGCTGCCGCTGGCCACCCCCGACCTGCTGCTGGTCGTGGGGGTGCACGCCTTCGACCAGTTCGCGGGCGGCCTCGGCACCGCGGTGCTGATGACCTATCTCATGCGCATCTGCCGCCAGGAGTTCAAGGCCGCCCACTACGCCATCGGTTCGGGGCTCATGAGCATGAGCGGCCTCTATGCCGGCATCCTGAGCGGCTTTCTCGCCGCCTGGCTCGGCTACGCCAGGTTTTTCGGCCTGAGCTTCCTCCTCTCCCTGCCCGGCATGGCGCTGGTCTTCCTGCTCCCCCACCTCGATCGCCGCTGAGCTGAACGGCGAACAAAAAAAGGCATGATGCCCGCAGGCACCATGCCTTTCACATCCCTTTCGGGAAGGAATCTTATTTCTTCAGGCGCTTGTCCAGTTCCTTCTGCACCGCGTCGGTGATGTCCAGCGCGTCGTCGGCATAGAGCAGGCCGGTCCTGGTCCGGAGCCCCTTCATGGAGTATTCGAGCACCAGGGTGTAGCCGTTCTTCTTGCCGACCTCCTCGATCACCCCGTGGAGTTCCTTCAGGATCGGGTCCATGAGCTGCTTTTCCTTCTGCTGCATGGCGATCTTGGCATCCTCGTTCTTGATGCCGAACTCGCGGGCCAGCCGCTGATACTCCCGCTCCTTCTCGCCGCGCATCTCTTCGCTCCAGACCGAGCCCTTCTTTTCGATCTCGGCCCGCAGCGCCTCCAGGGTGTTCTGTTCCTTCTCCAGCTTGCCCTTATGCTTTTCGAACTCGGCCTCCAAACCCTTCTTGGCTTCCTGGGCTGCCTTGGATTTGTCCAGAACCGCCTGGATGCTGATGGTCGCCAACTTGATCGGCTTGTCGGCCGCCCGCGCGCCGCCTACGCCGACAAACGCAACGCCAACCAGCACCGCCACCAACGCCGCAAAAATCCGCACCTTCATACCGCCCACTCCTTTAGTAGTCACTCTCGATTAGATGACGGCGCCGATCCCGGCCGTCCCTTCCGCCCGAATCCCACCTGCGCAAAAAAAACCGGGACGGGATCTCTCCCCGTCCCGGTCGTTGACGCATACAACCTACACAGGATTTACTTGATCGCGAAGTCGGCGCGACGGTTCTGGGCCCAGGCGGCCTCGTCGGAACCGGTGGCCAGCGGCTTTTCCTCGCCGAAGCTGATGGTCTCCATGCGGGACTCGGCGACACCCTGCTTGGCCAGGGCCTTCTTGGCGCTCACGGCCCGGCGCTCGCCCAGGGCCATGTTGTACTCGTTGGTGCCGCGGTCGTCGCAGTTGCCCTCGATGCGGATCGCCTTGTCGTTGCTCTTCAGGAATTCGGCGTTCTTTGCGATGCGATCCTGCTGGTCGCCACGGATGTCGGACTGGTCGAAGTCGAAGTACACCGGACGCATCGGCCCGGTGGTGCGGCCCTCGAGGAAGTTGCCGCCCTTGTCACCACCGGTGGTGGTGCCGGTGGCGGAAAGCGACTCCTCGCCACCTGCCATGGCCGCCTTATCGCCCGGACCCGCCTGCTTGGC
Organism: Thermodesulfobacteriota bacterium; assembly: GCA_040756495.1. Classification (GTDB taxonomy): domain Bacteria; phylum Desulfobacterota; class Desulfobulbia; order Desulfobulbales; family Desulfurivibrionaceae; genus JAJZRJ01. The sequence goes on from JBFLYY010000098.1 coordinate 18,755, forward strand.
ACACCCAACCGCCATCAGCGCCACGGAAGCCGCAAGTGACGCAACCGCCAGTACACGAACCATCTCCTTCTTCATTGCCTTACTCCTCCTGAACACAGCATATTTTAAGGTTAGAGAGAATAACACGCGATTGAACAGTTTCGAGAACTTCATATCACAAATTACATAAAAGGCTACACAAATTCAATTCAATTCATCAATTTTTCCCGTTCGAGGCTTCCGGCGACAACCGCCCGCCACCCTCACCGTGGCCGCCATCTCCGGCGCGGCCGGCCTCGGCCCGAGGAAACCCTTTGACAAGAATCCCGTTCCCGGTAAACTGATCGTGACCGATCGTCCCCCTGCGAACTCAAGCGCCATGACCATGCCACCCTCCGACATTCCGGCCCGCGACCTGATCGCGACCAACCGCTTCGGCACCTTTTTCGGCGTGCCCCAGCAGGCCTTCGACACGGTCTTCGCCCGGCTGACCGACCCGGCCGGCAATTCCGTGATCTACATCACCATGGAGATCGGCGCGGACCGCGACGTCTTCCACCCCATCAAGAGCTGGCTTCTCCAGCGCGACCCGGCCGCCGGCCCGGACCAGGCAGCCGGGGAATATACCGGCCGCTTTCTCGACGGCCCCGAAAAGATCCCGATCTACGGCGGCGGTCTGGGCATCCTCGCCGGCGACACCCTGAAGAGCTTCGCCGACTGCCGCATTCCGGTGGCAGCGGTCTCCCTGCTTTACCGGCGCGGCTATTTTTCCCAACTGGTGGACATGAACATCGGCCAGGTCGCCTGGTCCAAGGAGTGGGCCCCTGAGGAAACGCCGGGGCTCTATCTCCTCAAGGATCCTCAGGATCGCAACCGGCCGCTCACCATCGAGGTGCCCTTCTTCGACCGCAACGGCAACCGGATCGCCGCCTTTGCCCAACTCTGGATGAAGATGGAGGTGAACAGCCAGCTCGACTTCTTCGTGCCGGAGATCCTCCTCGACTACGACCTGCCGGCCACGCCGACCTGGATTCGCGAGGCCTCGCACCACCTCTACGACAGCAGTTCCGAGACCACCAAGGCGATCCAGCGGCGGCTCCTCGGCGCAGGCGTGCAACCGGCCACGGCGGCCCTGGGCTTCACCTCCCGCACCCTCCATCTCAACGAACAGCACGGGGTGGTGGTGGTGCTGGCCCTCATCGACGAGATTCTGCACCAGCGCCTCGGCGACCGCTACCAGGAAAAGGCCACCGACCAGGACATCGCCCTGGCCGCCAAGAGTGCTGCGGAACGCATCGTCTACACCATCCACACCCCGGTCAAGGCGGGGCACGACCGCTTCTCCCGCACCATCTACCAGGAGCTGGGCTCCCGCTTCTTCACCCGGCTGCTCGATCTTCTGGCCCACGACGAGGACAACCCCGCGGCCTACAACTTCACCGCCTGCGCCATGCGCCTGAATCGGGCCACCAACAGCGTGAGCCGGCTGCACCGGGAGGTCACCCGCAAACAGTTTCCCCAGTATGCGGAAAAGATCACCGCCGTCACCAACGGCGTCCACCACCTCACCTGGATCAGCGCCGCCAAGGCCGAGGCCTACGACACCGCGCCCGAACTCTTCGGCTGGCGGCGCGACCCCAGCGCCTTCGCCAATGCCGGAGCCCTCCTGACCGACAGCACATTCCGCAGCCGTTTCGGCGAGGCCGCGGCCCGGGATACCGGGCACCTCATCGGCTACGTCAACCAGATGCTCCGCCAGCACCGCCATCAGCGCCTCGAAACCTGGATCGACCCGCCCAACTATCTCTCCTACCTCGACGAACAGGAGGGCCGTCTCAACCCGGAGGCCTTCACCTTCGGCTTTGCCCGCCGCTTTTCCACCTACAAACGGGCGGACCTCATTTTCGACGATCTCGACCGCCTGACCGGACTCCTCCTCGCCAACCAGTGGCCGGTGAACTTTGTCTTCGCCGGCAAGGCGCACCCTGCCGACGAACCGGGCAAGGGGCTGATCAAGAACATCATCGACCTGCAGGACGAACTCTACCACAAGAGCAACGGCCTGGCGCGCCTGGTCTTCATCCCCGGCTACGACATGGCCCTCGCCAAGATGATGGTGGCCGGCTGCCACGCCTGGCTCAACAGCCCCAAACGCCCCCTGGAGGCGAGCGGCACCAGCGGCATGAAGGCGGCGATGAACGGTATCCCCAACGTGAGCATCATGGACGGCTGGTGGGTGGAAGGCTACCACGAAGGGCAGACCGGCTGGAAATTCGGCTACGAGGCCCCGGTGAGCGAGGAGCAATTCAGCGAACACCCCTCGGCCCTGCTCTATGCCGAGGATTCCGCCTCCTTTTACGAGATATTGCCGGAGATCCTCGCCACCTTCTACGACACCAGGAAGCGGTCGCGCTATCTCGACAAATGCATCATGAACCTGGCGCTCAACTGCCCGATCTTCAACACCCACCGCATGATCGCGGAGTATCTGTTGCGCTACCAGCTCGATCTGCCCGACCATCAGGAACGGCAGATGGAAAAACTCCGCCATCTCTACTGCAGCGACCCGGAAGCCAGCTTCTGACCGGACGGCCCAGCCAGGCCGGCCCGTAACCGACGGAGCGCGTTATGTGGAACTCGAAGGACGTCTATTTTGTCTCGGACAGCACCGGCATCCTGGCCACCAACCTCGGCCACGCGCTGCTGCGCCAGTTTCCCGAGACGAGCTTTCACGAGGAGCGCTTCCCCTTCGTGCTCACCGAGGAGGAGGCGCGCAAGGCCCTGGCCTACATCCTCAAGCAGTCCGGCGGCCGGCGGCCCCTCATCTTCAGCACCATCATGAACGATGCGGTCCGCAGCATCTTCGACCATCCGGAGGTGGAACTCTTCGACGCCTTCGAGGCCTTCATGGAGCGGCTGGAGGGGTGCCTGGAGGCCAAGGCCCTGCGGGTGCCCGGCTTTTCGCGCCATGTGGACAACATCACCATGGCCAAACGGGTCGAGGCGATCCACTTCAGCCTGGAGCACGACGACGGCATCCGGCCCGACGAGATCGACCAGGCGGAGGTCATCCTGCTCGGCGTCTCCCGGGCGGGCAAGACCCCTGTCAGCGTCTATCTCGCCACCCAACTGGGCCTCAAGGCCGCCAACTACCCCCTCACCTCCGAGATCCTCAAACAGTACAAACTGCCGGAGGAGCTGCGCCGCAACGTGAAAAAGGCCATCGGCCTCACCACCACCCCGGAGATGCTCCACAACGTCCGGGAGAAGCGCTACCCGGACAGCACCTACGCCCGCCTCGCCACCTGCGTCGAGGAGATCCACCAGGCCGAGCAGATCTTCCACAACTACCGCATCCCCATCATCTCCACCGCCGGCAAGTCCATCGAGGAGACCGCCACCCAGGTCACCCAGGAACTGGGCCTCTCGAAGAAACCGGCGGCCCTCAACAACGCGGATTAGCCGCTCCTGCCAATCGTTCCAGGGTGACGGGCTCTCCGGCCGGCACCGCCAGCGTCCCGCCCCCCGGCTGCCAGACGCCCCGCCGAATGGCGGAGAGGGCGTAGGCCTCGCCGAAGAGGAACCCCTGGGCCGCGCTGCCGTAACCGTGCAGCAGTTCGCCGGCACGGCGCACCGCATCGAGCATCCTGGGCGGCAGGGCCCGGTGGTACGGGGCCCGCGCCATCTCGCCGCGATGCTCGGCCAGGGCCGTGACCAGCAGGGCCACCTCTTCCACCGTGGCGCCCACCAGCAGATTGGGGGAAGGATGCGGCTGCCAGTAGCCGGTTTCGACGACGAGCAAGTCGGCGCCACTCGTGCGGCAATGGAGGAGCGCCGCGGCCAGGGCCAGGAAATGGGTGCCGATGTGGGTGGGATGGCTGTCGCCGGCGTGGGGAAAGAGGAGCAGATCCGGCCGCAGCTCGGCAAGGTGTGCGGCCACGCTCTCGACCTTTGCCTGCCAGCCCGCCGGCTCAAGCCCCCGCGCCGTTGCCGTGATGTCCGAAAAACCTTCCGGTTCCCTGGCCAGCCGCAGGGAAAAACCGGCCACGCCGCAGGCGCGCTCCAGTTCCGCCAGCCGCTCCCGCCGCCGGCCCGGATCGCTGCCCAGGGTGATGGCGAGGTTCACCACCTCGGCCCCGCTCTCCTCCTTGAGCCGCAAGGGCAGGAGGCCGGTGAGCAGTTCGTCGTCCGGATGGGGCGAGCAGAGGACCACCCGCGGCGGCGAGGAAAAAGGCACCGAAGGCGGGGGTGGCGGCGCGGGCAGTGTCCCACCCAAAAACAATTCGGCATACCCCCGCACGAAGCGCAGCCACCCGGCAAACTCCGGCGTCTCCGGATACCGCCCCATCACGCCACCTCGACCACGTCCAGGGGATCGGCGCAGCCGAGCACGCCATGGGCCAGTCGGATATGGCCCACCTGCCGCCAGTCCCGTGCCAGCAGCGCGGTGCCGTAGGCATCCACGGCCACCGGGTCGTAGGCCGCCACCAGGCGATTGGGCGGCGGCTCGCAGGTCGGCCCCCAGAGGTGGGCCACCCGCATGCCGATGGTGGCGTCGAGCAGGGTGAAATCCGGGGTGCGGTAGCGGTTGAGGTCGAAGACCGCCTCCTGCATGGCGCGGTGGAAGGCGGCCTTCTTCCAGTGGCCGCCCTGCTGGTAATGGGCCGGCGGCGCCGCACCCATCATGTTCTTCATGGTGAGCGTCACGCCGGCCAGGGAATGGGCCTTCAAGACCGGCAGCGAGACGAGGAAAGAATCGAAAAGCAGTGCTGGCAGGTGGAGTTCCGGCCAGCGCCGGCACTCCGGATTGACGAGCCGTTTGAGCGGCGCCCCATTGAGATCGAGTAGCGTCACCCCCTTTTGCGCGGCCAGCTCGGCGTAGCCGAGTTC
>JBFLYY010000099.1:0-7243 GCA_040756495.1 Thermodesulfobacteriota bacterium
CGGCGCACTAGGCGGGCCCGGCGCTCCGCCGCTCTCTCCGCCGGCTCCTCGCCGGTCAGGACGCAGCTCTCGGCCAGGGAGTCCAGCAGCTCATCGACCACCACCGAGGGCGCCAGCTCCGCATTGTCGCGGCTGCTGCGGCCGACATAGCTCAGGTAAACGCGACAACGGGCGGCCAGCAGCGCCTCCAGGAAAAGATAGCGGTCGTCGTTCCGGCGGGACCGGTCCCCCCGCAGGGGATTGCGGGCCACGAGGTCGAAGCTCACCGCGTGCTGCAGGCGCGGGAAGGCGCCATCGGAAAGACCCAGCAGGCAGATGACCGCAAAGGGAATGGTCCGCATGGGCAGCATGGCGCAGAAGGTGATGCCGCCCTGCAGGAAGCCGTGGTCGCGCTCCTCCCCTTCCAGCCGCCCCTTGAGCAGGCGGGCATAGGCAGGCAGGGTCAGGGTGGCGGCGCAGCCGACCCTGGCCGCATCCTCGGCCAGGGCCGCGGACGCGGCCAGGATGGCGCGCAACTGCCATCCCTCCTCCGCTCCGTTGCGGAAAACAGCGGCCAGCAACTCCGCCACGGCGGCCTGCCAGGAGGCCAGGGTCATCGGCGCCCCGCTCCGCCGGGCCCAGGCAAAAATGGTCTCGCAGTAGGTGAAGAAACGGCCCAGCAGCTCGGCATCCTGCCCCTCGACCGGATCATAGGGCAGCACCCCCTGCCAGCATGCCTCTTCGCCGGTGGGCAGGGCATAGCCGAGGAGCAGACGGTCGAGGCCAAAGCCCCAGGTGTTCTGGCGCAGGGGCGGCTGGCCGTGGCGGGCGCGATCCTCCTCGTCGATGCCCCAGCGGATGCCGGCCTCGACGGTCCAGCGCTCGACGGCAAGCAGCTCCTCGGCCCGGATGGCGAACCGCTCCCGCACCGGCGTTGCGGCGAGGAAGTCGAGAAGCTGCGGCGCGGTCAGGCGCCCGGCCAGCAGGGCGAGAAGCGCGAAGAAGGCCTCGATGAGCGGCGCCTCGCGCCCCAGTGCCCGGTCGGCAATGCGGTAGGGCAAAAAGCGCGGGTCGCTCGCCTCGCGGCCGAAGACCGCCTCGATGAGGGGGGCGTAGGTCTCGATATCGGGTACCATCACCGCGATCTCGCGGGGCGCCAGGCCATCGCGGCCGATCATGGCGAGGAGCTGGTCCTGCAGCACCTCCACCTCCCGCAGGGGACTGTGGCAGCTGTGGATGACCAGGGAGTCGTCCCTCGCCTCCAGGGGCCATGGCGCGTTCTCCGCCTCTGGCGCCTGGTGCCGCCGGTGGCGAAGGTGGAGGATGTCGTTCTGCAATCGATGGAGCAGACGTTGCGGGCGTGCATGGGGGACAAACAGGGAATAATCGGCCATGACGCCGGCCAGCCGCTCTTCGAGCAATACCTGAAAATCCCGCCCCAGGGCGCCGAGGGAGGCGAGCAGCGGGTGCCCCCCCGCCAGATGGAGATCGTCCGGAGCCAAGGCGCCGCCATCGCGGCGCAGCAGATGGCCCACCGCGGCGGCGGAGGCGGTTTCGCCCCAATAGTCTTCGGCCGGCGAGCAGAGGAGGAGGTGGACCGGCAGCTGGCTGGCCAGTTCCGCCAGCAGGGTCAGGTAGATGGGCGGCAGGGTGGTGATGCCGAAGAGAAAGAGCCGTTCCGGCAGCACGGAGGGCTCGCGCAGCCGCCCGGCCTGCAGGTCACGATATGCCTCGCGGTAGAGGGTGGCCGGCGAGACGAGCCGATCGGCCAGCACCCGCCACAACAGGGGCTGCCAACGCTCCTCCGGGTCGCCCAGCCGGTCGGTGCCCGCCTCCCACTCCAGCACCATCTCCGGCCGGAAGACCGCATACTGGTCGAAGACCTGGGCAATGCGCCCGGCCAGCTGCAGCCGTTTGAAGTCGTCGCTGCCACCGGCGAAGTAACGGGCGATGGGCGCGAACTCGGGCCGGTCCAGCAAAGGGGGCAACGCTTCGAGAATGGCGAGGCTCAAGCGGTCGCGGTTCCAGTCGGCGATCAGCTCGGCCCGCTTTCCCAGCGTCGCCACCAGCAGCCGCTGCACGAACTGGCGGGGCCGCGGAAAATCGGGGTTGGCCCAGACGCCGAAGTGGTCGGCCAGCCGCATGGAAAGCCAGGCCGCCATGCCCTTGCTCTGCACCACCACGCACTCGCGACTGAATGGCGAGTCGGGCGGCTCGCGGCAGAGTTCGGCCAGGGCTTCGGCCAGCCGTTCAAGCCGGTTGCTGCGGTAAAGATACATGGCGGGGCAAAAAAAAGGCGCGGTAGGGGTGGCTCATGCCACAGTAGTGCCCGGAAGCGGGCAAAGAGTCAAAACCTTTTTGCGGGGCGCGGCAAAGAGGCCGGCGCGGTTGCGCCGGCCGCCGGATTACCCCTGCCGCCTGACGAGACACGCCTGAAGGCGGACCACCAGCTCGCCCAGTTCGGGCTTCGAGATCTGGTCGTCGGCGCCCACCGACTCGCCCTTGTGGCGGGCGGTGTCGTTGATGAGGGAGGAGAAGAGCATCACCGGAATCCGCTCGTACTCCGGATTTTCCTTGATTTTGAGGCAGAGGTGATGACCGTCCATGCGCGGCATCTCGATGTCGGTAATCACCGCCAGCACCTTGCGGTCGAGGTCGCCGGCCATGCGCAGTTCCTCAAGATACTCCCACGCGGCCTGGCCGTCGTTGTGGGCCATCACCTGATAGCCCGCCTTGGTCAGGGTGCGGGTGATCTGATCGCGGATCACCGAGGAGTCGTCGGCGATCACCACCGACTTGGCCGCCTGCTCCGCCGTGGCCTGCTGCTGAATCGCATGGGTCTCGGAATCGATGGCCATGGAGGGATCGATGTCGGCGCAGATCTTCTCGAAATCCACCATCTGGATGATCTGGCCATCCACCAGGCAGACGCCGGTGAGGCTGCTGTGGTAGGAGATGAGATCGGGCGGCGGCAGGATCCGGTCCCAGGAGACGCGATAGACCTTGTCCACGCCGTGGGTGATGAAGCTGAAAAGCCTGCCGTTGATCTCGGTGACCACCACCACCCATTTGGCCTGGGCCTCGGGCGAGAGGTCCGGCTCGTACTGGAACCAGTGGCAGAGGTCGATCAGGGGAATGGTGCGGTTGCGGAGCAGGAAGACGCCCCGCATGGAGGGATGGCTCTCCGGCACCTCGGTGAGGTTGGCGGGCATGGCCACCAGCTCGCGGATCTTGGCGGCATTGATGCCGTAGGCGGTGCGGTTCACCGCCCTGGTGACCGGATCGAGCCACTGGAGGTAGAGGGTGATGATTTCCAACTCGTTGGTGCCGGATTCCAGCAGGATTCCGGTCTGGTAGCCGTGTGCCTGGGCCATGGTGCCTCTCCCTCGAAGATGTTGGCGGGCAATCGTCTGCCCCGTAAACTTTCTGGTGTTCGACCTATCCTGGATGGCGATCGGAAAAGGGGAAAGAGCGCGGACCCTACCGCCGTGCCAGCCACATGCAGATTCCACATTCTGGATGAGAGTCGGCCTGCTTGTCAAGGAAACTCCACATGCCAGCAACGGTTGCCGCGACAAGGGGGCTGTGCTATAACGTGCCGAACACGAAAGTCACATCGGGTTCTCTCACCAAGGAGTTTTCACATGCGCGACAGGGTGCAGGCGGCACTGGAAAAAATACGGCCCACTTTGCAACAGGACGGCGGCGACGTGCTCCTGGTCGATGTCTCGGCCGACGGCGTGGTCACCGTGCAACTCACCGGCGCCTGCAAGGCGTGCCCCATGTCCGACGCCACGGTGAAAAACGGCATCGAACGGTTCTTGAAAAGCGAGGTACCGGAGGTGAAAAGCGTGGTGGCGGTGTAAGAAATCGACTCGACGTCCGCCGGGAAACGCATAACTCATGGCAAGCTATGCACAAACAGCTTTCCCGCCAACAAAAGATTCAACAATTCCGTGGCAAGATTGAGCAGGAAGGCTTTCCGCGCCTGCAGATGTTGCTCATGGTTTTCCTCACAGGTGCCAGCGGCTTCATCGCCTCATATACCCTGCTTCAGGCTGGCCTTGCCGAGATGTGGCTTCGCTATCTCGCCGCGCTCACCTTTGCGTATCTGATTTTTCTCCTGCTACTCTGGCTTAAAATCCGCGTCAGTCTCTCTCCCGATCTTCCTGATGTCTCCAGCCTTGTACCCTCTCCCACCCACGTCGGCCAATCTGCTGACGCCGCGTGCCGTTTTGGCGGCGGCACGTTTGGCGGCGGAGGGGCAAGTGGATCATTCGACGGGGTCACGGAAGGTGTAGCAATTGCCACTGATTCCGTTAGCCCCGTAGGAGAGGCACTTGGGGCCGCAGCGGACGCTGAAGAATTCGCGATCCCCCTCGTTGTCGTCATCCTTGTCGGAGCGCTACTGCTTTCGTCATTCTTTGTCGTTTATTCTGCACCGACACTCTTTGCAGAACTGACGGTCGACGGCATGCTTGCCGCCAGCCTGTATCGACGCCTGAACAAAGCGAATACACATGCGTGGCTGGAAACGGCGTTTCGCCACACCTTTTGGCCTTTTGTCCTCACCGGCATCTGCATAACGATAGTCGGCTGGGCCATGGGACTCTATGCGCCGGAAGCAGACTCCATCGGTGACGTGTTACTCCATGCGCAGCGAGTCAAATGATCGTCCCGTCCATTGGTTACTCAATCCCGCTTGAGCCCACCCCTTCGCACCATGCCGCCTTGACCGTGACAGTCGTCACTGTGGCCCACCGGCGCGAGGTCTACCGGGGCTGACACATTGTTGTTTTGTGCCGTCACCCTCACCCTTGACACGCAGTATCATTATTGATACTTTATTACCATGCCGACCCTTGCCGACCTGATCGAAACGATGCGGGCCAACCCCAATGGGGTACGCTTTAACGACCTCTGCAAGGTTTACGACCACTTTTTCGGCACGGCGCGGCAGACGAGCGGCAGCCACCGGATGTACAAAACGCCGTGGGCCGGCGACCCACGGGTCAACATCCAGAACAGCAAGGGGCGGGCAAAAGCCTATCAGGTCAAGCAGGTGCTCAGGGCAATCGAACGGCTGGAGGTCGAACATGGCACGGAAAGATGACAAATACACCTACCGGGTGACGTGGTCGGAGGAGGACGGCGAGTACGTCGGCCTGTGCGCGGAATTTCCGAGCCTGAGCTGGCTGGCGCCCTCCCCCGATGCCGCCCTCAAGGGGATTCGCAAGGTGGTGGCAGAGGCAGTCGCCGACATGCGCCGCAACCACGAAGAGATTCCCGAACCGCTTGCCACCAAGCACTACAGCGGCAAATTCATGGTGCGGGTGCCACCGGACGTTCATCGCCAGCTTGCCATGCAGGCGGCCGAGGCGGGAGTCAGCCTCAACCGTCTGGCCAGCGCCAAGCTCAGCCACTGATTCCAGCTTTATCTACTTGTGCTACTTGTGATACCCGGTGCCGGCCTTGATGGTGTAGGCGCGGTAGAGCTGCTCCAGGAGCAGGAGCCGGGCGAGATCGTGGGTGAAGGTGAGACGGGAAAGGGAGAGGAGCAGGTCGGCCCGCTCGCGCACCGCGGGCGCCAGACCGAGCGGCCCGCCGATGAGGAAGGCAACCTGGGTGATCCCCTGGCCTTCCCAGCGGGTAATGGTCTCCGCCAGCTGTTCCGAGGAATATTCCCTGCCCCCCACGTCGAGGGCCACCACATGGCTCCCCTTGGCAATGTGGCGCAGCAACTCTTCCCCTTCCTTGGCGAGTACCCGCTCCGCCTCGCGGTCGTTGCCCTTCTGTTCCTTCAAGATCTTGATGGAAATCTCGGCGTAGTGGCGCAAGCGGCCGGCAAAGTCGTCGATGCCCGTTGCCAGATAGGCCGCCTTGGGCTTGCCGAAAAAGAGAAACTCGAAGCGCACCCTACTTGCCTGTCTTGCGGGCATCGACGAGCTTGCGCAGCACCCGGCAGAACTCCTCGTAGCTCACCTCGCGCTTGATGCCGGGGCAGGAGTCGCGGATCGCCGTAAAATTGTTGGGGTCGGCGAGAATGCTCGGATGGAGCGGCCACTCGGTGCAGCGCCAGGGCTTGCCGGGATGGATGGTGCAGCCCTCTTTATAGAAGATGCAGTGGCCGTCCACGATCCGCATCTGGATCACCCCGTCGGTCTCGCGCAGGTAGCGTTGCCGCACCTCTGATTCGGGCAGGCGCAGGTAGGCCACCATGCGGGCCAGGTCGTCCGCGCTGAGGGAAACCGTGGTCTCGCCGTGGCAGCAGTGGCCGCACTGGCGGCAGGCAAAGATCTTGGCAAGTTCCTTCTTCATATCCGTCCTCCCTGCCCGGCAAGTACTGGCGCATACAGATACCCCAGCGTGCGGTAGATGAGCTTGGCCGCGAGAAAGGCGGCATGTTCCGCCCCCGGCCTGGGGGCGAATTCCACCACGTCCATGCCCACCAGCTTCTTTTCCCGCACCAGGGCGCGGATGAGGTCGATGGCCATGGCCCAGCTCATGCCGTCCGGCTCCGGGGTGCCGGTGGCGGGCATGATCGAGGGATCGAGGCCATCCACGTCCACGGTGAGATAGACCGGCCCCTTGATCTGCGCCACGACCTTGGAAATCCAATCGGGCTCCGCCTTGATCCGCCGCATGAAAAAGGGCTGCCAGCCGCGTTCCTGCACGAGAAGCCACTCCTCCCGGGAAAAGGAGCGGATGCCGACCTGGGTGAAGGGAATGGCGAGATCGTCGAGCCGCCGCATCACCGCGGCGTGGCTCAGGGGGGTCTCTTCATAGCTGTCGCGCAGATCGAGATGGGCGTCGATCTGCACCACGTGGAGATCGGGATATCTGCGGAGCAGGGCCGCCACCGCGCCGGTGGTGACGCTGTGCTCCCCGCCGAGCAGCACCGGAAAACGGCCGCGACCCACTTCGGCGCCCACCGCGGCACAGATGCGCGCGGCCACCGTTTCCAGCCCGCAGCCGGCAAAGTCCATGGGCCGCAGGGTCTCGATGCCCGCCAGGACCGTCTCCTGGAGAAGCTCGTCGTCAAAGACCTCCAAGGCCGGCGAGGCGTCGAGGATGGCGCGGGGGCCCTGATCGGTGCCGGCACCCCAGCTCACCGTGGCGGCCAGCGGCGCCGAGAGGATCGAGATCCGCGGGGCCACGCCCACCTCGGACTCCTCGGCCAGGAAACAGGGATAGTCGGGAAGAGCGTTTTTCGTCATGAGGGCCATTCTATACCCTGTTCCGGCCGTTTGGCCAAGCAAAGAAT
>JBFLYY010000100.1:0-10645 GCA_040756495.1 Thermodesulfobacteriota bacterium
CTGCGCCAACCGGATTTTCTGCCTGGTGCTCGGCGCCGGCGACCGCGCGGCGACCGAGCGGAAGGCCGCCTGGCTCGAGCGTTTCCGGCGGCGGATTTCCGGCGAACGGGACTGGTTTCTGCCGGCCCCCTGGTCCGTCATCATCGAGCCGTGGGAGGAGCCGGTTTTTGAGCAGGTCATCAACCGATTGAAAAAGGGGGCCTGGAGCACTGCCGCCATCAGCAGCCTGGCCGGCAGCCTGCGCCCGGGTCTCCCCCAGTTTAACAGGAACGAAACCAATTAACGGAAAGGGAGGAAAAGCACATGTACATGTATCTGCCAATCGCCCTCACCAGCGTCAATTATCTGCTGGTGGTGGGCTTGGGACTGGCGGTCGGACTCTTGTCCGGCCTCTTCGGCGTGGGAGGCGGCTTTCTCATGACGCCCCTCTTGATGATGATCGGCATCCCGCCGACCATCGCGGCGGCCACCGACGCCAACCAGATCGTCGCGGCCTCGGCCTCCGGCACCTTCTCCCACTGGCGTCTCGGTAACGTCGATGTCAAGATGGGGATCCTGCTGACCATCGGCGGTTTCGTCGGCGGCGCGGCCGGCGTCCAGGTCATCAAGATGCTGCGGGCTGCCGGCGGTGCGGACTTCCTCATCAAGATGACCTACGTGATCATGCTGGGCCTGGTCGGCACCTTCATGTTCTTCGAAAGCCTGAACGCCCTCCGCAAGCAGAAGCAGGGCGCCAGCAAGGCAGCGCCCAAGAGCGAGAAGAAGGGCGGCTTCTTCGCGGCCCTGCCCATGCAGACCCATTTCGAGAAGTCCGGCGTCACCCACTCGGCCCTGGTGCCGCTGGTTCTCGGCGTCTTCGTCGGCGTGCTTGCCGCGATCATGGGCGTCGGTGGCGGCTTCATCATGGTGCCGGTCATGATCTACATGCTGCGCATGCCCATGCACGTGGTGGTGGGCACCGGCCTCTTCCAGGTGCTCTTCACCTGCATCGAGGTCACCTTCCTGCAGGCTTACTCCAACCACACCGTGGATTTCTTCCTCGCCATCCTGCTGCTGCTCGGCTCCGTCTTCGGTGCCCAGATCGGCACCGTGCTCGGCAAGAAGCTGCACGGCGACCAACTGAAGATCCTCCTCGCCATCATCGTTCTGGCGGTCACCGTCAAGATCGTGCTGGAACTGGTGCTGGAGCCTTCCATCCTTCTTTCCTATGCGGGAGGTCACTAAAATGAAACAGACCCTGATGCGTGTGGTAAAACAGTGGGCCGCCGTCGCGGTTGCGGCGGTGACCCTCATCGCGGCACCAGAGGCGGTGCAGGCCCTCACCTGCGAGGTCTCGCCGACCAGGGTGCCCATCACCCTCTCCTACCACGGCGCCAAGCTGACCATTACCGGGCAGAGCGCCGTCAACGACGAGCTGGTGCTGAAGATCTCCACCCCGCCGGCGGATACCGAGATGAAATACAAGGGCAAGGCCGGCGGTCTCTTCTGGATGAAGAAGGGCAGCCTGGAGTTCAAGGGCGTGCCGATGGTCTATCTGGTGAACAGCACCGCCAAGCTGGATCTGATCCTGGCCGAGGCCGAGCGCCAGCAGTATCAGCTCGGTTACGACGCCATGGCGAAGACGGCCAGAGTGGAGGACAGCACGGGCCAGCCTGCCGAGGGCAAATGGTTCGACGAGTTCATCCGTTTCAAGGAACAGGAGATGGTGTATAGTATCCAGGAAGGCACCATCACCCGCAAGCACGGCGAGAAGGGCAACACCTTCGAGGCGGTGGTCAACTGGCCCTATCAGGCGCAGCCGGGGGTTTACGACGTCGAGGTCTTTGCCGTGAACGGCGGCAAGGTGGTGGGCAAGGCGCACACCTCCTTCGAGGTGGAGCGGGCCGGCATTATCGCCACCCTTTCCAGCATGGCCGTTGAGCAGGCAGCGCTCTACGGGATCATGGCGGTGGTGATCGCGATGGTCGTCGGCTTTGGCGTCGGCGTCATCTTCAAGAAGGGCGGCAGCCACTAAAATCCGCCCTCCAGGCGGCATCTCTGACGAAGCCGCCTGGTTGTCGTGCGCATTCCAGTCCGCATGCCCGGCCGATTTTCCGGGCATGCGGGCCTTCTTGCCAGGGTGGTTGCCTGGGGTGCGGGGCGCCGCAGGCCCTCCGCCGCCCTGTGTTCGCGCAGCCCCAAGGAAGTCCCATGGCGGTTCGTGATTCCCTGAAAAGGTATCTGCATCTCGGTTGGCCCTGGTCTCGGGGCTCCGGCCGCTCCTGTCGTCCCATTTCCCTGATCTTTTCCCAGTTTCGCGCGGTGCTCAAGGCGAACAACCACGCCCTCGAGCTGATGGCCGACATGGGCGAGAAGCTGAGCGGCGAATACCTCTTCGACCAGCGCTATGTGCAGACCACGGTCGAGGAGCTGATCCGCGCCATGCACGAGGCGGTCGCCGCCCTCAATCTCCTGACGGAAGAGCGCTGGACCGTGTTGCACGGGGTGCTGGCCGGCTTCGAGGCCCGCCTCCGGGCGATCGTTACCGGCCGGGACGACCGCGAAGGCCCGCCGCTGCTCTGGCTCGCCGAGATCGAATCCCACGACTGGCCGCTGATCGGCGGCAAGGCAGCCCATCTTTCCGAATTGTCGCAGAATCCGCTGGCCCGGGTGCCGGAAGGCTTCGTCATCACCACCCGCACCTTCCACGACCTGCTCGATGCCAATGGTCTGCGGGCCGATTTCGACCGTTTCGAAAGGCTCATGGCCGATACCCAGGCCGAGGCGGCCGTCCTGGAGGAATTGCGTCGTTCCCTGGAAGAGCGGGTGCTGGCGGCCGCGCCCCCTGCCGGCCTGCTCGACGCCTTGGCCGGAGCGGTGGCCCGGCTCGCCGCCGCCGCAACTCCGCTTTTTCTCGCCGTGCGCAGCAGCGCCCAGGAAGAGGACATGGATTTTTCCTTTGCCGGCCAGTTCCGTTCGGTGCTCCAGGTGGTGCCGGAGCCGGCGGCCATCTTCCACGCCTACTGCCAGGTGGCGGCCAGTCTCTTCGGCGCCAAGGCGGTGCGCTACCGGCGCCAGGTCTTTCCCGAAGGCGGGCCGCTCTCCATTGCCGCCTGCTGCCAGCGCATGATCGCGGCCCGGGCCAGCGGCATCATCTACACCGACGATCCCATGGCGCCCGGCGCCCGGCAGATGGTGGTGGTCGGCGCCCTGGGACAGGGGCAGGCGGTGGTGGAAGGCCAGTTGCCCACCGATTTTTTCCGGATCGCCAAGGGGGAGACCCTGCGGCTGGTGGACGCCGCCATTGCCCGCAAGGAGGAGGCCCTGGTGGTCGCCGGTCCGGGTGGCGGCCTGAAAACCGCGCCGGTTGCGGCGGAAGAGGCGGAGCAGCCCTGTCTCGCCGAGGCCAAACTGCTGGAGCTGGCCGGGATCGCCAGCCATCTCGAAACCTTTTTCAAGCGGCCGCAGGATATCGAATGGACCATGGACGAGCAGGGCGCCCTCCACATCCTCCAGGCCCGGCCCTTGCTGTTCCACGAGACCGATCGGGAGCGCAAGCCGCTTTCGGAAAAACTCGCCGGCTACGAACTCCTGGTGGCCGACCAGGGCCGGGTGGCCCAGCAGGGCATCGGCGTCGGGCCGGTCTATCTGGTCGAGACCCTGGCCGACCTCAAGGCCTTCCCGGATGGCGCCGTGCTCGTCGGCCATCGGGATTCCTCCCACTTCGTCCAGGTGATGCACCGCGCCGCGGCCATCGTCACCGAGGTGGGCACGCCGGTGAGCCACATGGCCACCCTCTGCCGGGAACTCAACGTGCCGTGTCTGGTGGGGGTGCCGGAGATCTTCGCCAAGGTTGCGCCCGGCGAGGAGATCACGGTGGATGCGGAGGATCGCCGGATCTACCGCGGCCGGGTGGTGGAGTTGCTGGCCTACCAGGCGGCCACCACCATGAACGTGCATATGGCCCCCGAGTTCCGCATGCTGCGCCGCATCCTGCGGGACGTCTCCCGCCTCCACCTCGTGGACCCGCTGATGCAGAACTTCCGGCCGGAGGGGTGCAAAACCTTCCACGACATCCTGCGCTTCATCCACGAGACCGCGGTGCTCACCCTGGTGGACATCGGCCGGGACGAGGCCTGCCTGCCCGGCGGCAAGCTGGCCCGGCCGCTGGACCTGCCCATTCCGACCGGGATACTGGTCATCGACATCGGCGGCGGGGTCGCCGCAGAGGCCCCGGCCGACCGGCTCTCCTTTGCCGACATCCGTTCCGTGCCCTTCCGCGCCATCCTGAGCGGCATGCTCTTCCCGGAGGTCTGGCACCGGGCGGCGATGGCGGTGGGTTTCCGCGACATGATGCACAGCATCCTCTCCGCCCCGCAGGATGCCGTGTCCGGTCAGTACACCGGTCGCAATATTGCCATCATCAGCGATACGTATGTTAATCTTTGCTTCCGTTTCGGGTATCATTTCAACATCGTCGATGCCTTCTGCCACGAGGTGGAGCGGGACAACCACATCTACTTCCGCTTCCTGGGCGGCGCCACCGACATTGCCAAGCGTTCGCGGCGGGCCACCCTCATCGCCACCATTCTGGAGGCCTTCGACTTCAGCGTGCGCACCCGGGGGGATCTGGTCATCGCCCGGACCAGCAACCTGGTGCAGAGCGAGATGGAGCGCACCCTCGATATCTTGGGCCGGCTGATCGGCTTTACGCGGCAGCTCGATGTGCAGATGACGGACGACGCCGCGGTGGAGCGGTACGCCGAGGCGTTTCTGATGGGAGATTATGGCCTGATCGCCCGCGAGGGCCAGGGGGAGGAACGGCAATGAGCAAGACGGAAAAACGGCTGTTGGTGGTCGATGACGAGCCGATCGTGGGCAAAAGACTCCAGCAGGTGTTCAGCAAGATCGGCTTTGCGATCGAGACCTATACCGAACCGGCGGCGGCCCTGGAGGCCATGGCCGCCCGCCCCTTCGACATCGTGGTGACCGACCTCAAGATGGAGGGCATGGACGGCCTTGAGGTGCTGCGGCGCGTCAAGGCCATGAATCCGGCGGTGCGGGTGATCATCATCACCGGCTATGCCTCGCCGGACACCGCGGAACTGGCCCAGCGGCAGGGGGTGTTCGAGTTCCTGGCCAAGCCCTTCCGGCTGGACGAGCTGAAACAGGTGATTTTCCGCGCCATGGACGAACTGGACGCCGGCAACTGAACACAGGGTGGCTGTAAGATGCGCACGGACCTCTTCCAATCGCCGTCCCCATCGCCCCAGGCCGTCGCGCCGGCA
The DNA here is from genome assembly GCA_040756495.1 of Thermodesulfobacteriota bacterium. Classification (GTDB taxonomy): domain Bacteria; phylum Desulfobacterota; class Desulfobulbia; order Desulfobulbales; family Desulfurivibrionaceae; genus JAJZRJ01. Next base: position 5,268 of record JBFLYY010000100.1, read on the forward strand.
GGGCCGGCGGCGCCCTGCCCCTGCCTCGCCCTCTTGCCCCGTTCCATCCGGGGCAAGCTGATCTTTTCGCTGGTGCTGGTTTCCGTGCTCGGGGTCGCCGCCACCACCACCTCGCTCTATGCCATGTGGCGGATCGAGGACAAGATCCGGATCATCGAGTCGTTCTACGAATTGAACCAGAACGTGCTTGAGGTACGGCGCTACGAGAAGAACTACCTTCTTTACAACAACCAGAAGGATCTGCTGAGCGCCCTCGATTATCTCGATCAGGTGCGGGCCGCCATTGCCACGTTGAAAAAGGCGCTGCCGCGCGAAGAGGGAGAATTGCAGGCCTTCTACGTAGAGGAATTGGAGCGTTACGAGGATATCTTCCGGCAACTGCTCAATGCGCAACTGCCGGAGCGGCAGAAACTGCTGCTGGAGAGCCGCCTGCGGCGCCACGGTCAGGAGATCACCACCCATATCTTCGACATGGATACCCGGGCCCGGCTGCGGGTGGAACGGGAGGTGGCCAACTACCAGAAGACCGGCGTGCTCATCCTCGCGCTGGGCATCGCTCTCGGCGGGGTGCTGGTCTTCTACCTGATCCGCTGGATCATGCGGCCGCTCGTCGCCATCCGCGAGGCCGCAGCCCAGATCATGCAGGGGGAGAAGAATTCCATCCCGGTGAACGAGGACATTCTCTGCTCCGAGGAGGGGATGGAGCTGGTCAATTCGTTGAACCGCATGCTCCAGGCCCTGAACGCCAAGCAGGACCAGCTGGTGCAGTCGGAAAAGCTGGCGGCGGTCGGCAAGGTCACCGCCGGCATTGCCCACGAGATCAACAATCCGCTCAACAACATCTCCCTCACCGCCGAGGTTTTGCTGGAGGATCTGCCGAACATCGAATGCAGCGAGCGGCTCGACATGGTGCGCGACATCCTGGTCCAGTCGGACCGGGCCCGCAAGGTGGTGCACCACCTGCTGGAGTTCTCCCGGGCCCGCAAGTCCGACGCAATGGAGAAGGTGGACATCGTTACCCTGGTGGCCAACTCCATCGTCCTGGTCAAGAACCAGTTCCGCCTGAGCGGCATCACCTACCAGTACGAGCCGCCGGCTTCGCCGGCCCTGGTGCTGGGCAACCCCAACCAATTGCAGCAGGTGCTGGTCAACATCATCCTCAACGCGGTGCAGGCCATGCAGCCCGGCGGTCATCTGACCCTGGCCGTGGAGCGGCAGGGCACCGAGGCGGTGGTGGTGATCCGCGACACCGGAGCCGGCATCGCCCCGGAACTGGTGTCGCACATCTTCGACCCCTTTTTCACCACCAAGAACGAGGGCACCGGCCTGGGGCTCTCGCTCAGCTATTCCATCGTCAAGGACCATCAGGGCGACATCACCGTGGAAAGCGAAGTGGGGCGGGGCACCACCTTCCGCATCCAGTTGCCTCTGGTGCCGGGGGCGTAGGGCATGGCCTCCGTCAGCCCGCCCGCGGTGCCGGAGGATGGCGCCGGCTTCGCCGCCACCTTCCAGCAGTTCCGCCGCATCCTCGCCCTCAACAACGCGGTGCTCGAAAAGATCGGCCGCATGGAAGGCGCGCTGGCCGGCGAATACGTTTTTGACCGCAGGTTTCTCACCGAGATCGTCGGCGAGACCGGCGATCTGGTGCGGGAGGTGGTGTACTGCCTCAACAACCTGACCCGCGACGCCCACCTCGCCCTCTACGACCGCTATGCCGCCATTGCCGACAAGCTGGCGGTGCTGGCCGCCGACTATGCCGGGCCGTACGACCTGAGCCTGGTACTGCCCTACGATGTGTTGAACAGCGATTTCGAGGAGCTGGTCGGCAGCAAGAACGCCACCCTGTGCGAGATCCGCAATCGCCTGCAACTGCCGGCGCCGCTCGGTTTTGCCTTCACCGTGGCGGCCTACCGCCACTTCATGGAGGAGAACGATCTTTTTGCCCGCATCGATGCGGTCTGCGCCGCGGCGGCGAGCACCCGCGAGCGGGCGGCCCGCATCGCCGAACTCTTCGCCGCCGCCCGGATGCCGGAGGCGCTGACGCGGGAGGTGCGGCAGGCCTTGAGCCAACTCGCGGGGCAGGCGGAAGGGCGGTTGCCGGCCCTGGCGGTGCGGAGCAGCGGGGTGGGCGAGGATGGCGAAACCAGGAGCTTTGCCGGCCAGTTCCGCTCGCGCCTTGGCGTCCGGCCGGAGCCGACGGCGGTGCTGGCCGCCTATTGCGAGGTGGTCGCCTCCCGTTTTTCCGTGGCGGCCCTGGACTATCTCGGCCCGGAGGTCGGGAGCCGGGCGGTACCCATGGCCGTGGCGGTCCAGCCCATGGTGGCCGGCCATGCCGCCGGCGTGACCTACAGCCGCAACCCGGACGCGCCCGACCGCCAGGAACTGCTGGTGACCGCCCTGCGCGGCGAGGGGCGGGAACTCGTGGCCGGTCGCCGGACCGCGGATCGTTTCACGGTCAGCCGGGTCTGGCCCTTTTCCCTGCTGGCGAGCGAATTGGCGCCGCCGGCTCCGACCGAGGGATTCGCGCCGCTGGCCTTGCTGCCCAGCGGCCTGCGGCGCGGCTCCGCCACCGTGACTCCGGACGAACTCGCCGTTCTCGCCGCGCAGGCGGTATTGCTCGAAAAGGCCTTCGGCGAGCCGCAGGATATCGAATGGGTCATGGCGGCGGAATCTCCCGTCATTCTCCAGAGCCGGCCCTTCGGCCTGCCCGCCAAACCGCCGCCGTTGCCGGCCGAACTGGCGGCCGAACTGGCCGCTGCCCAGCCGCTGCTGCAAGGCAAGGGCCAGGTCGCCCAGTTGGGTATCGCCGCCGGCCGGGTGGTCCATGTGGATCAGGAGACCGTGGCCGATTCCTTCCCGGTGGGGGCCATTGCCGTGGCCCGCTTCCCCAGCCCGCGTTTAAGCCCCATCGTCTGGCGGGCCGCGGCGATCATCACCGACGTCGGCGGCCCCACCGGCCATCTGGCCACCATTGCCCGCGAATATCGGACTCCCGCCCTGTTCGGGGCCGCGGAAGCCACCAGGCTGCTCGCCCAAGGGGAAGAGGTGACGGTGGACGTGGAGAACAAGACGGTCTATCGCGGCATCGTCGCCGGCCTCGTCCGCCTGCGGGAGAGCGAGAAGGGCAGCTACCAGGCGGCGCCGGAACTTCGCGCCCTGCGTCGCATCCTGCGCTGGGTGGCGCCCATCAGCCTTGCCGATCCGACTTCCCCCGAGTTCCGGGCCGCCAACTGCCAGACCTTCCACGACATCCTCCGCTTCTGCCACGAGAAGGCGATCGAGGCGCTCATCCGTTTCCATGCCGAGCCGGGAGACCGGGAGACGGCGATCAGCCGGCCGTTGCGGTTGCCGGTGCCGCTGAAACTCGGGATCATCGACCTGGGCGGCGGCCTGCGGCCCGAGGCACCGCCGACGGGTGAATTGGACCTGGCCATGCTGGCATGCCCGCCCCTGGCCGCGCTGTTTCATGGTTTTCTTCACAGCCCCGCCGGGCAGGATGCCGGCGGTCTCGGCTTCCGCGACCTCCTGAGCAGCATCGGCCGGCCGCTCTCGCTCTTGACCAACTGGCCCGCCTATGCCGGCGACAATCTGGCGATCATCGCCGATCAGTACTGCAACCTCTCGCTCCGCCTCGGCTACCACTTCAACGTGGTGGACACCTTCATGTCGCCGGAGCCGGACAACAACTACATCTACTTCCGCTTTGTCGGCGGCATGGCCGAACGGCAGAAACGGGAGCGGCGGGCGCGGCTCATCGGCGCCATCCTCACCGGCCTCTATTTCAAGGTGGAGCGGCAGGGGGATCTCGTGGTGGCCAAGGCGAAGAACCTCGATTTCTCCCAGATGGAGCGGGTGCTCACCCGGCTCGGCGAACTCATCGCCTTCACCCGCCAGCTCGACGTGCGGATGCGGGACGAGGCGGCGATCGACGACTTCTTCGCCCGCTTTCTCGCCGCGATCACCGCCGAGCAGGACGGCGGCAAAGGATAGGGCGATGCTGGGGTGGTTGCGGCAACAGACGGGCAGGTGGCACGAGGCGCGGCGGCAGCGGCAGGTGGCGGCCCAGCAGCGGCTCAAGGCGCGCTACCACATCTTCCGGGCCCTGCTCGCCAGCAACAACCGGGCAGTGGATGCCCTGACCGACATCGCCATCCTGCTGCGGCTCCAGGGCGACGGCGCTACCCTGACCCGCCGGGTCAAGGGGCTGATCGGCGAAACCGCCGAGATGGTCGAACGGCTCGCCAGCCTCACCAGCGGCTACCGGGGGCTGGCGACCGTGCAGCAGCGTCTGAGCCGGGAGGTGGGCGCCACCCTTGCCGAACTCGCTCCGCCGGCCGCGGTTCCCGTCTGCCTGCCCCTTGCCGAGGCCGATCGCGGCCAGGGGCGGCTGATCGGCAACAAGGCCGCGGTGCTGGCCGGCCTGCGCCGCCTCGCGGAGGTGCGGGTACCCGACGGTTTCGTCGCCACCGTGGCGGGTTGCCGCCTCTTTCTCGAACACCAGGGGCTCTCCCTTCGGCTGGTCCAGCAGTTGGCCAAGGCCGGGGAGGCGGCAGCGGAGATTCCTCCGGCCGTGAGCGAATCGATCCAGCACCTCGTCCGCCAGGCGCCCCTTCCCGGCGAACTGACCGTATCCCTGGCCGCGGCGGCGCGTCCTTTCTTCGAGCGGGGAGCGGCCCTGGCGGTGCGCAGCAGCAGCATCAGCGAGGATGGCCGCCGCCATTCCTTTGCCGGCCAGTTCTCCTCGGTGCTCAACGTGCGCAGCCAACCGGAACTGGAGCGGGCCTTCCGGGAGGTGGTGGCCAGCAACTTCAACGCCCGCAGCCTTGCCTACCGGCTCCATGCCGGCCTCGATCCGCTGACCTTCGACATGGCGGTGCTCTGCCTTGAGATGGTGGAGGCGCGCGCGGCCGGCATCCTGCTGACCAGGGCGCCGCAGGAACCGGCGAGCGGGGTCATGCTGATCAGCGCGGTCCCCGGCCTCGGTGAGGCGGCCGTGGCCGGCAGCGCAGCGGCGGATCTCTATCTCGTGGCCCGCGACGGCAGCGTGGACTGGCCGCGCTCCACCATTGCCGAGAAGGAAAAATATCTGGCGAGCGAGGCGGCCGGCGGCATCGCCTGGCGTTCCCTGCCCGCGGAGGAACGCCGGCGCGCCACCCTCGATGCCGGGCAGATCGCGGCCCTGGTTGCCATTGGCAACCAGCTGGAGGCGCGGGAAGGGGGAGCGCAGGACATCGAATGGGCCGTGGATCGCGAGGGTCAGCCCGTCGTGTTGCAGATGCGGCCGTTGACCACTGTCGGCCCGGAAGAGATCCGGGAGTGGCAGGAACAGACACCGCCGGTCGCCGTGGGCAGCAGGGCGGCAGGGGGGCGGGCCACCG
>JBFLYY010000101.1:0-5164 GCA_040756495.1 Thermodesulfobacteriota bacterium
GGAACGGAAACCGTCCATCTCCACCAGGAGGGCGTTCAGGGTCTGCTCCCGCTCGTCCTGGCCGCCCTGGGCGCCGCCGGCGCCACGGCTGCGTCCCACCGCGTCGATCTCGTCGATGAAGATGATGCAGGGGGCGGTCTTCTTCGCCTCCTTGAAGAGTTCCCGCACCCTGGAGGCGCCGACGCCGACGAACATCTCGACGAAATCGGAGCCGCTGATGCTGTAGAACGGCACCCCGGCCTCGCCGGCGATGGCCCTGGCGAGCAGGGTCTTGCCGGTGCCCGGCGGTCCCTGGAGCAGAACCCCGCGCGGAATGCGGCCGCCGAGGCGGGTGATCTTCCGCGACTCGCGCAGGCACTCGACAATCTCCACCAGCTCCTCCTTGGCCTCGGGAATGCCGGCCACGTCGTCAAAGGTGACCTTCTGCCGCGCTTCCGCGGCCTTGGGCAGGTGCTTGCGGGCAAAGCCGCCAAGCCCCCCCTTCTGCTGGAAGGCCATGAAGAACATCCAGCCGCCCATGAGCAACAGGACCGGGAAGGTCGAGGTCCAGAAGGCCGAACCCTTCTCCTCCGGCCGGGCGACGATGGCCACTCCCTTGGCCTCCAGGCGCGGCAGCAGGGCCTCGGGTGCCGGAACAAAGGTGGTGAAGGGTTGGCCCAGCGCATCGTTGCCGCTGATTTCACCGCCGCGCATGGTCACCGACCTGATCCCCCCCTCTTCCAGCTGGGCGAGGAAGGCGGAATACTCCAGGTAGGGCGGCCGGTTCTCCACCCGGTGGATGTTGTAGGCGAGCACCACGACGGCGAGGGCAATCAGCAACAACAGGTAGTTGCGGATGTAGCGGGCCACGGCGGAACCTCCCTCTGCTCGGGCGGAAGATTGGCTCCCGCCTCGACTGGTAGGAATGCAACAAGCGCGCCAGGAAGACCCCCTCAAACGACAAGACCCGGGCTCGCCCCGGGTCTTGCGCGTCACTGTTGCCGCCTGGCCGCTATTGGGCCACCGGCGCCTTGGAGCGGTTCACATACTTGAAGAAGAGAGGGAAGGCGCCCAGGAAGGCGAGGCAGATGATGTACTCGACCCCCTTGATGTGGGTGTAGAAATCCACCAGGGTCTCGAATTCGCCGATGGCGCCCACCGCGACCAGATATTGCCGCAGGAGTTCGCCCGGTGCCCACCCTGCCCTGGCCAGGGCGAAGACGATGGCGCCGAAGGCCCACAACCCCATGGCCGAACCCAGGCCAACCATGCCGACCCACAAGACCTTACCCATCCGCGATTCCGTTGTTGCGTTTGCCATGACCGTTCTCCTTTACTCGTGTTATTGAGAGCGCGTACTCTTGCACCGTTTCCTTACATGCCCACCGCGGTGAGCCATCCCCGCAGCAGCCCCATGACGCCGTTGTTGGCCATGCCGCTGATCAGGCAACCAAGGCCCCAGACACCGACCAGGGTGGCCAGGGCGATCAAAACACCGAGCCCCGCCTGGGAGGTACCCTCGACCATTGCCTCGCGATCCAGTGCGCCGATCCCTGCGACCTTCTTCTCGATACCGGTTGCGTTCTTCATGGTGTGCCTCCTATGTCTTTGTTTATTCGCTCTAATCAGTGTGCGCTGATCGTTTGACCAGTCACTTCTGCAGGGGCCGTGCCAACCCGAAGCCACACTGGCGCCCATTTTTTTGCCGCCGATGCGTTAACATCTCGATTTTGCGTATCAAAAAGAGTTTTTCAGCGAAAAGAGGAAAAATCGCGCAACACCCCTGTGGCATCGCGTAAAAAAAGCGATTTTACGGGATGTTAAAATGGAACCACCATGCCGGCGGGCGCGACATGGCCGGCCGACAGGGCCACAACGGGGGTGTGGCATGCAACACCCCGCTGCCACACCTTTTGCAGCAGGTGTGTGGCACGAAGAGGCCGCTGCCGCGGAAAAAGAACGGCATGGGGCGGGAGACGGGAAAAAAGCGGCGGGTCAGGGGGAGGTGGTGCTCCTGGTGATTCAGAAACAAGACCGCCCCCGACGGTGCGAGCGCCGGGGGCGTGCGGGAGGTGACTGATCGGTGCAGTGGGGCGGCAGGGTTGCCGCCCTCCTGTTACGCGGTTTCCGACGGTTCGAGGTGGTACTGCCGCATCTTGCGGTAGAGGGTGCTGCGGTCGATGCCCAACAGCCGCGCGGCCTTGGCCTTGTTGCCGTCGGTCTGGCGGAGGATGCGGCAGATCCGCTCTTCCTCGTTCTCGCCGGGAATCTCGGCCGCGGCTGCCGGCCGCTCCTGGCCGGCCGGGACGGCGGCGCCGGCAACGCCGGCCAAAAGCACCCCGTCGCCGCTGCGGATCTCCGCCGGCAGATCGGCGCCGGTGATGGTGGTATCGGCACAGAGCACGCAGGCGCGCTCCAGCACGTGCTCCAGCTCCCGGACATTGCCGGGCCAGCCATAGGCCCGCAGGGTCGCGAGCGCCTGGTCGGAGATGCCGGTGATCGCCTTGCCCATCCGCTTGCTGAACCGCTCCCGGAAGAGATGAGCGAGCATGACCAGGTCGTCCTCCCGCTCCCGGAGCGGCGGCAGATGGATGTCCACCACCCGCAGCCGGTAGTAGAGATCCTCGCGGAAGACTCCCTGCTGGACCTTGGCCCTGAGATCGGCATTGGTGGCGGCGATCACCCGCACGTTCACCGAGATGGACTGATCGCTGCCCACCGGGTAGAAGGTCCGTTCCTGGAGGAAGCGCAGCAGCCGCAGCTGCATCATCGACGAGATGTCGCCGATCTCGTCGAGGAAGAGGGTGCCGCCGTCGGCCTGCAGGATGCGGCCTTCGCGGTTGCGGTCGGCGCCGGTGAAGGAGCCCTTCTTGTGGCCGAAGAGTTCGCTCTCCAGCAGATTCTCCGGGATGGCGGTGCAATCGACCTTGACGAGCGGCATCTCGCGCCGGGTGCTTTCGCGGTGCAGGGCCTCGGCCACCAGCTCCTTGCCGGTGCCAGATTCGCCGGTGATGAGCACGGTGGCGTCCACCGGGCCGACGTTCTCGATCATGGTATAAACCGCCTGCATGACCCTGGAGGCGCCGGCGAGCCGGTGGAACTGGCTCCGCTGGCCGCGCTGCTCCAGGTACTCGATCCGGCTCACGTCGCGGAAGATCAGCACCGCGCCCAGGAAATGGCCCTGGGGGGCCTCCAGCGGCGCGGCGCTGATGCGCAGCACCATCGGCCCCGCCGCGTCCGCCACCTCGATCCGGTGCTCGTGCACCTCCTGGTGGCTGGCGAGGACGTGGCGCACGTCGTCGAGCAGACCGCCCAGGGAATCCGGCATCCTGGCCAGGCTTTCGCCCACCGCCAGTTCCGGCGCCATCTTCGCCGCCCACTCGCGGGCCTGGTCGTTCATCTGCACCACCGAAAGTTCCGGGTCCACGGTGACGATCATCTCCCGCACGCTGCGGAAAACGGTCTCCAGGTACTGCTGGTAGCGCTCCTTTTCCTCTGCCAGCCGGTTGCGCTCCTTCCACAGGGCATACTGCTGGAGGGCCATGCGGGCGATGCGCAGCAGTTCCTCCTTCTTCACCGGCTTGGCGAGGTAGTCGAAGGCGCCGAGCCGCACCGCCTCGGCGGCGGTGTTGATGTTGGGATAGCCGGTGACCATCACCACCGGGCACTGCTGGTTCACCTCGCGGATGCGGCGCAAAAGGTCGATGCCCGACTCCCCCTCCATGACGATGTCGCTGATGATGAGGTCGAACTCCTCCTTGCCGATGAGGGCCATGGCCTCGTCGAAGGTGGCGGCCGCGGTCACAGGGCCGTAGCCCTCGCGGCTCAGAAACATGGTGAAGGTGAGCCGCAGGCTCTCCTCGTCGTCCACCACCAGGATACGGGTCCGGCCCTTGTCGAGATCTATCATCTCCGCTACCTCTGGTGTTCGGGTTGCGCCGCCCCGGCGAGCGGCAGGTCGATCATCATCGCGGTGTAGTGGCCCGGTTCGCTCTCCACATGGAGTCGGCCATGCATATCCCGGACCAGGCCGTGGCTGATGGAGAGGCCGAGGCCGGTGCCGTCGCCCGGTTTTTTCGAGGAGAAGAAGGGGTCGAAGATGTGGCCCACGATCTCCGGCGGGATGCCGGTGCCGTAGTCTTTGACCGTGGTCCGCAGCCAGGGTTGCCCCTCGATGGCGATCCGGCCGGCCAGGATTTCCAGCCTCTTTTCGGCCGTCTTCGCCTTGTAGCGCTGGTTCAGGGCATAGCGGGCGTTGCTGAAGAGGTTCAGGAAGACCTGCTGGAGCTGCTGCGGATTCACCTCCACCGGCGGCAGGTCGGCCGCCGCCTCCACCACGACGGTGATGCCGTCCTTCTGCAACTGGTGTTTGATGAGCACCAGCGAATCGTCGATCACCGTGGCCAGGCTCACCTCCTCGGCATGTTTCTCGCGCTGCCGGGAGAAGGCCAGGAGGTTCCTGACGATGGCGGCGATCCGCTCGCCCTCCTTGATGATGCGCTGGAGCACGTCCAGCATGACCTGGTTGTCGCCGATCAGGTCGAGGTGGACCTGGCTCGATTCGTCGAGCAGCACCTGGGCGTAGTTGATGATGCCGTTGATGGGGTTGTTGATCTCGTGGGCCACGCCGGCGGCCAGCTCGCCGATGGAGGCCAGCTGGCCGGCCCGCATGGTCTCGGCCTGAAGGGCCTTCTCCTCGGTGATGTCCCGGAGCAGGATCAGGGCCTTGGTCTCGCCGTCCACGTCGAGGAAGGGGGCATAGCTCTGCTCGTAGCAACGGCCGTTGGCCATGATCTCCTCGGTGCGCTGGACCGCGCCGCTCTCGATGGCGGCGTGCATGCGGCACACCTCGCACGGCATCTCGCGCCCCTTGTAAACCCGGTAGCACTTCTCCCCCAGCTTGTCGCCGAACAGGGTCCGCAGCACCTCGTTCTGGTATTCGATCTCGAAGTCGCGGTTGAGGATGTGCATGCCCTGGCCCAGGGCGGAGAGCATGCCGTGCAGCTTGTCCCGCTCGGTGCGCAGCTGCCGCTCCACGTCGAGCTTCACGGTCACGTCCTCGAAGCTTTCCACCGCCCCGATGAGCCGGCCGTCGGCGTCGCGCAGCAGGTCGGCGTTCTTGGCAATGGTCCGGATCCGGCCGTCCTTGGTCCGGATCTCGCACTCCCGGCCGAGAATGGGCTTG
>JBFLYY010000102.1:0-7665 GCA_040756495.1 Thermodesulfobacteriota bacterium
CTTCCCGTTGATACCGCAAGGTGCGGGAAAAACTTACTTCGCCGGGGCAGCCGGAGCAGCCGGAGCAGCAGCGTCGGCAGCCGGAGCAGCCGGAGCGGCAGCGTCAGCAGCCGGGGCAGCCGGAGCAGCCGGAGCCTCAGCAGCCGGAGCTGCCGGAGCAGCCTGCTCGGCCGGAGCGGTGGTCTCAGCGTTCTGCTTGCAGGCAACCATGCCGGTTACCATCAGGCCCATCAGGGCGAGGGCGACAACCTTGCTCAGTACAGATTTCATAGTCGTTCTCTCTCTTTGGTGTTGGTTTGTTGTTACTTGTCTCTTTCCCTAGCCCGAGACACAAGGCGTTTTACGCTTTCCACGATTTTGCGGCCTGCCAAGGCAGTGACCTGCGAAACACTTCGTGTTGCCCATAATTAATATCGCGGCGTTTCATTGTAAAGAGAAAAATGCATCTTTTTTATGAAAAAAAAACGGTCCCTTGTCCCGGCGGTTCGGGATTTCATCCGGTTTGGCGGGCACGAGACGGCCGGGCCGCGCTATTCGGCTGGATTTTCGTGATGGTTTCAGGTAGGCTAGCCTCAGCAATGGCTCCCGCGCGACGGTGCGCGACGGGAAGGCGCGTGTTTCGAGGGGGAACGGCGATGGCAGACCAGCGGGAAGACCCGGCAGAAGCACGGTGGGAACAGGCCTATCTCCAGCAATGCCACGATGCCGCCGTGGGGCGCATGTTCCGTGGCATTGTCCATAACCTCAATGGCGCGCTCCAGGTCTTTTCCCTGCAGATCGATCTCTTTGCCATGGCTGGCGAGCAGGCCGACGCCCTGTTGGCGCAAGTGCTGGATGCCGATCTCGACCCGGCGGCCAAAGCCCTGACGGAGGAACTTGTCGGTGTCCTCGGGCGCCGGAGCGATGCCGTGCGCCAGTTGCGGGACAAGCTGCGGACGTGCGAAGCGACCATCCAGCGAACCTTGGTGCTGCCTGACTTCACCCAGGTGATGGGAACCGAGCCTTACACGGTCAATAGCATCCTCCGCACCGAACTGGAATTCCTCGCCGCCGACTCCTTCTTCAAACACAAGGTGGTCAAGGATCTCCAACCGGCCGTTGATCCTCCTCCCTTGCGGGAGGGCCAACTCGCCCTTCACCAGGTTCTTTTCTTTCTGCTCGAAAACAGTCTCGCTGCCGTGCGCGGCCGGGAGCAGCCCCGGATCGTGGTCCGCGCCCTCTGCGATGGGGAAGGCACCACCGTGGTCGTGGAGGACAATGGTCCCGGCGTGCCACCGGAGGAACGGGAGAGGATTTTTGCCCCCTTCCATACCACCTGGCCGGATCATCTGGGGCTGGGGCTTTACCTTGCCCGGAAGCTGGTCGCGAACCTGCGGGGGGCACTGGTCTGCGAGGCCGGTCCCGAGGGTGCCGCTTTCCGTCTGACCCTTCCCGCTGCCTGAGCGATGTGTGCCGCAACCGATCAGCACGGGGCCCCGGGTACCCTCTACGTGGTGGCCACCCCCATCGGCAACCTGGAAGACATCACCCTGCGCGCCTTGCGGATCTTGAAGGAGGTGGCGGTGATCGCCTCGGAGGATACCCGCCACACCCGGAAGCTTCTCACCCATTTCGGTATCCACACCCCTCTGGTGAGCTACTTCAAGGGGCAGGAGGCCAGCAAGGCCCAAGGGATCATCGTCACCCTCTCTGAAGGGCGTGATGTGGCCCTGGTCTCCGACGCCGGCACCCCGGCCATCGCCGACCCCGGCACCATCCTGGTGCAGAAGGCGCGGGAGGCGGGGATTGCCGTGGTGCCGGTGCCTGGACCCTCGGCCCTGGCCGCTGCCCTGTCGGTGGCCGGTTTCGATGGGCCGGTGCTCTTTGCCGGCTTTCTGCCCGCGAAATCGAGCCAGCGCCGGACACTCCTGGAATCCCTGGCCCATCAGGGCCACCACCTCCTTTTCTATGAAGCACCCCACCGGATCGTGCAGAGCCTTGCGGATTGCCTCGCCGTTCTGGGCGACCGCCGCCTCTTCCTCGGCCGCGAACTGACCAAGCTGCACGAGGAATCCCTGGTCGGCCAGCTCGCCGAGGTGTTGGCCGATTTGGCCAGCCGCCCCGCAGTGAAGGGCGAGTTCGTGGTCCTCGTCGAGGGCGGGGGAGAGTCGCCGCTACCCGGCGAGGAGGCGGTGGGCGAACGATTGCGCTGGCACCGTGCGCAGGGAGCGTCATTGAAGAGCGCGGTCCAGGCCGTGATGGCCGAGTTGGGCCTGCCCCGCTCCGCGGTCTACAAACAGGCCTTGGCCCTCTGGCATGGTGATGGGCCAGCGGCGTGATTTTCCTTGAGAAGTGAGGAAAAATACGATATTTTGTCACCCTTTTGAACGGGCCCATGAGGCCGGGACGATTGGGGTCATTGCCCTGGTCGTCGGCATCGTGGAGGTGCTGCCGTGAAAGAGGTTCAGGACTACTACTTCAAGAAGGCCAAGAAGGAAGGCTACCCGGCCCGCTCCGTCTATAAACTGGAAGAGGCGCAGCAAAAATACCATTTGTTGCGCAAGGGCGATGCGGTCCTCGACCTCGGCTGCCAGCCCGGCAGCTGGTCGCTCTATGCGGCCAAGGTCATCGGCCCGAGCGGCGTGGTGGTGGGGGTGGATATCCAATCCGGCACCCAGTTCACCCAGCAGAGCGGCCGGGCACCGATCCACTTCTTCCTCGACGACGCCTTTGCCGAGGCGACCGAGGAGCGCATCCGCGGGGTGCGCGACCGCTTTCAGGTGGTCTTGAGCGACATGGCCCCGCGCACCAGCGGCAATCGCTGGACCGACCAGCAACTCTCCCTGCGGCTGGCTCGGCGGGTGGTGGAACTGGCCCGGAGGTTTCTGGTTCAGGGCGGCAACTTCTACTGCAAGGTCTTCGAAGGCGAGGATTTCAAGGATCTGGTCGAGGAGGTCAGGCTCCTCTTTGGTCAGGTCAAGATCGTCAAGCCCAAGAGTTCCCGGAATGAGAGCCGGGAGGTCTTTCTCCTCGGCCTGGGATACAAGGGTAATGAAGAGTGCAGAATGCAGAATGAAGAATGATGGCGCCGTATTCTTTCATTCTTCATTTTTGATTTTTAATTCTTAATTGTTTTTCAGGGGTTACGAGTATGGCTGGACATTCCAAATGGGCCAACATCAAGCGCCGCAAGGGCGCGGTGGATGCCAAGCGCGGCAAGATCTTCACCAAGATCATCAAGGAGATCATGGTGGCGGCCCGCCTGGGCGGCGGCGACATCAACGGCAACCCGCGCCTTCGTTCCGCGGTTCTGGCGGCCAAGGACGAAAACATGCCCAAGGAGAACATCGAGCGTGCCATCAAGAAGGGCACCGGTGATCTCGACGGCGTCTCCTACGAGGAGATCCTCTACGAGGGCTACGGCCCCGGCGGCGTGGCGGTGATGGTCGAGTGCATGACCGACAACCGGGTGCGCACCGTGGCCGATGTGCGCCACTTCTTCAGCAAGTCTGGCGGCAACCTCGGTGAGTCCAACTGCGTCTCCTGGATGTTCGACAAGAAGGGCTCCATTGTCATCGACAGCGCTACCATTTCTGAAGACAGCCTGATGGAGATCGCCATCGAGGCGGGCGCCGAGGACGTGGTGGCCGAAGACAGCACCTTCCAGGTGCTCACCGCGCCCGACGATTTTGCCGCCGTGTGCGAGGCCCTGAACGCCAAGGGGGTCAAGCATGTCGAGGCCGGTATCACCATGATCCCCAAGAACGTGGTGGAGGTGAACGACGAGAAGGTGGCGGGCCAGCTCATGAAGCTCCTTGAGAACCTGGAGGACAACGACGACGTCCAGAAGGTGCACGCCAACTTCGACATCCCCGACGCCATCATGGAGGCCATTTCATAGGCGTTTCCGCAGTACATCGCCGTCCGGCCGGCGGGGGTTCCCGCCGGCTGCTCGGTATCGACCCGGGTTCGCGGGTGACCGGCTACGGGGTCATCGACCAGCGCGGCAATGAACTCTTCTTTGTGGCCTGCGGCGTCATCCGCACCACCCCGGAAAAGACCTTCCCGGAGCGTCTTCAGGAACTCCATGGCGGATTGAGCGAGGTGCTTGCCACCCACCGGCCAAGTCATGCGGCGGTGGAGGAGATCTTTACCGCGGTCAATCCCCGCTCCGCCTTGAAGCTGGGCCATGCCCGCGGGGTGCTCATCCTGGCCCTCATGCAGGCGGGCCTGCCGGTGGCCGAGTTCACCCCCATGGTGGTCAAGCAGGCCGTGGCCGGCTACGGCAGGGCGCCCAAGGAGCAGGTCCAGCAGATGGTGCGCTCCCTGCTTCACCTCTCCGCAAGTCCTTCCCAGGATGCGGCCGATGCCCTGGCCGTGGCCATCTGCCTTGCAAACCACGCCGGTGTCGCTGCCCGGCTCCGCAAACCATGAGTCATTCCCCCAAGTTGTCCTTTGATCCGCGCTCTATTTCGGGTATGCTGAACGCCATATGATCGCACGCTTACGAGGAGAACTGCTGCATCGGTCGGCCGAGGCTCTGGTGGTCGATGTGAACGGGGTGGGCTATGAGGTCCACTTCCCCGAAACGCACCACCATCGCCTTCCCCGCCTCGGCGAGGAGGTGGTGCTCCAAATCCACATGGTGGTGCGGGAAGACGCCATCAGCCTCTACGGCTTCCTCGATGCGGCGGAAAAGGAACTTTTCCTCCTGCTCATGGGGGTCTCCGGCGTGGGGCCGAAACTGGCCCGCAACATTCTCTCCGCCGCCACCCCGGCCGAGATCAGCCGGGCCATCGCGGCAGGCGACGTGGGCCGCCTCAAACAACTGCCCGGCGTGGGCAAGAAGACCGCGGAGCGGCTCTGCCTCGAATTAAAGGACAAGGTCGAGTTCATCCCCATGGCCGGCGTGCCGGTGGCGGCGGTGGTGCCCTCGCCCGAGTTCTTCGGCGACCAGCCATCGCGGGACGCCCTCTCTGCCCTGATGAACCTCGGTTACCCGGCACCCCGCGCCCGCCAGGCATTGGAACAGGTCCGCCAGCAGGTGGGTGAAGAGGCATACAGCGCTCTGGCCATCGAAGAGCTGCTGCGCGCCGCCTTGAGGGGCCTTGCATGAACCAGGAAGAACGGATCGTCAGCTCGAAGATCGCGCCGGAGGATCACTTCGATTCCGACCTGCGCCCCAAGTTTCTCGATCAGTACATCGGCCAGGAATCCCTCAAGGAGAACCTCGCTATCGCCATTGCCGCTGCCAAGGGGCGCGGCGAACCGCTCGACCATCTTCTCTTTCACGGCTTTCCGGGGTTGGGCAAGACCACGCTTGCCTATGTGATCGCCAACGAGATGGGCGCCAACATCCGCGTCACTTCGGGGCCGGTGATCGAACGGCCCGGCGACTTGGCCGCCATCCTCACCAGCCTCCAGGAAGGCGACGTCCTCTTTATCGACGAGATCCACCGCTTAAACCACGTGGTGGAGGAGATCCTCTACCCGGCCATGGAGGATTACCAGCTCGATCTGGTCATCGGCCAGGGGCCGGGGGCACGGAGCGTCAAGATGGCCCTGCCCCGTTTCACCCTGGTGGGGGCCACCACCCGCACCGGACTTCTCACTCCGCCGCTCCGTGACCGCTTCGGCATGGCCCTGCGCCTTGATTTCTACACCCCCGAGGAGTTGGTGCACATCGTCACCCGTTCCGCCGGGCTCCTGGGGGTCAAGCTCGACGCAGCCGGCGCCACCGAGATCGGCCGCCGCTCCCGGGGCACTCCCCGTATCGCCAACCGGCTGCTCAAAAGACTGCGCGACTATGCCGAGGTCAAGGGGGGCGGTACCATCACCGCCAAGGTGGCGGACGCGGCCCTCTCCATGCTGGGGGTCGATCACATGGGGCTCGACGACATGGACCGCCGCATCGTGGTCGCCATCATCGACAAGTTCCAGGGCGGCCCCATCGGGGTCGAGACCCTGGCCACCATGGTCTGCGAGGAGAAGAGCACCCTGGAGGATGTGTACGAACCCTTTCTCATCCAGATCGGGTTCCTGATCCGTACGCCCCGAGGCCGTATGGCGACCCAGGCGGCCTACGAACACTTTGGCCGAACCATGCCCCGGCAGCGGCCCGCGGCCATGGAACAGGAGAATCTCCTGTTTTAGCCGCCTTTCAAGCGGTTGACGGATTGACGAAGCTCATCTAGACTGACAATCGGAACGAGTATGGCCAAGACGAAGCGCACAGTCCGCGACATCCGTCGCATGAAGGAGCAGGGGGAGAAGATCACCATGCTCACCGCCTATGACGCGCGCTTCGCCGGGATGATCGACGAGGCGGGCATCGACATGGTCCTGGTCGGCGATTCCCTCGGCATGGTGATCCTGGGCTACGAATCCACCGTGCCGGTCACCATGGAGGAGATGCTCCACCACGCCAGGGCCGCCAGGAACGGCGTGCAGCAGGCGGTGCTGGTGGGGGATCTGCCCTTTCTCTCCTACCAGGTGGATGTGCGCGAGGCGATTGCCAATGCCGGCCGCTTTCTTAAGGAAGCGGGATGCGACGCGGTGAAGCTCGAAGGGGGCGAGGAGGTGTGCGAGACCGTGGCGGCCATCGTCAGGGCCGGCATTCCGGTCATGGGCCACATCGGCCTGACCCCGCAGACCGCGGGCCAGCTCGGCGGCTACAAGGTCCAGGGCCAGGAACTGGAATCGGCCAGGAAGATGCTGCGCGCTGCCAAGGCGCTCGAGGCGGCCGGCGCCTTTGCCCTGGTGTTGGAGTGCATCCCCGACCGGCTGGCAGAGGCGATCACCGAGGCGATCGGAATTCCCACCATCGGCATTGGCGCCGGGCCCTTCTGTGACGGCCAGGTGCTGGTGACCCACGATCTCGTTGGCATGTTCGAAAAATTCGTGCCGCGCTTCGTGAAGCAGTATGCCAACCTCGCTCCGCAGATCAAGGAGGCCATCGCCTCCTTCCGCGACGAGGTGCGGAGCGGCGAGTATCCCGATGCGGCGCACAGCTTTCCCATGCAGGACGAGGTGATCGCGCGCCTGCGCAACGAGGAATCATGAGTGCCGGCTGAGGGGCCGGCGCGGCAAAGGATGGCCAACGGCGTATGGATATAGCAACCATAATCGGGGTGGTTTTCGGGTCCGTCATTCTCTTTGCCGCCATCTTCCTGGGCGGCAAGGTGCTCCTTTTCCTGAACCTCCCCTCCATCCTCATCGTGGGCGGCGGCGTGATCGCCACCGCCTTCATCCGCTTCAGCATGGCCGAGGTGATCGGCTCCATCAAGGTGGCGGCCAACGCCTTTTTCGTCCGGCCGAGCGAGCCCAGGGAGGTGATCGAGGAGCTGGTCAACCTGGCCCATGTGGCCCGGAAGAACGGCCTTATCGTTCTGGAGCAGCAGCCCATCCGCGACCCTTTCCTGAGGCGGGCCATCATGTTCTGCGTCGATGGCCACGAGTCGGAGTTCATCGAGGAGGTGCTGAAGCGCGACGTGAGCCTCACCGTGGAGCGCCACGAGGTGGGGCAGAACGTCTTCCGCGGCATGGGCGAGTCGGCCCCGGCCTTCGGCATGATCGGCACCCTGGTGGGGCTCGTGCAGATGCTTGCCAACATGCGTGACCCCGCTGCCATCGGGCCGGCCATGTCGGTGGCGGTGCTCACCACCCTCTACGGCGTGGTGCTGGCCA
>JBFLYY010000103.1:0-3515 GCA_040756495.1 Thermodesulfobacteriota bacterium
TGAAAAGCCCATGAAAAAACGGTCAAATAGCAATTGACAGCCCCCCTTGCTGAATTGATTCACCACGTATTGTACCCGACTTTATCGGGAAGACAACCGGAAAGCATGAATGCGGGGTGGTGGCGGAAGGGGTCGCGGATCTTCCCCGCCGGCCGCGAGAGCCGCCGGACCGGCGGAAAAATGTTGAAGCTCGGGCCGGCGCATGCCGATAACTGCTGATGAAAGCGGCGGACCACGCCTCCGAGTCGTTTCCGGCCGGCCCGCGTTCAGGTATGGAACCCCTGTCTGGGGAGAGGGTCTCTCGTCCGGATGTCTGCCATAAGTTTCCAGTGCACTCGGTGCGGTTACAGCAAGACGGTGGCGGCGGAACACCGCGGCAAGACCGTGCCCTGCCCGCAGTGCGGCGAGCCGGTCACGGTGGGCAAGGCGGCCTCGCCGCCCGCCACGGGCGCCTATTTTCTCTGCGCTCTTTGCGGCCATTGCCAGCCGGTGCCCAAGGCGCATGTCGGCAAGCGCGCTCCCTGCCCCAAGTGCCGCGGGGTCGGCCAGGTGCATGCCGAGGAGCCGGAGGAGAAAACGCGGGAAAAAACAACAGCCCCGGTCGCGAGTGCCGCCAGCAGGGCGAAGCAGGGTGGGAGCCATGCCGGGCTGTTGCTGGTGCTGCTGCTGATGTGCGCCGTGGTCGTCGGCGGCGGCGCCGGCTACCTCGCCACGCACCGGGTGCATTTGCCCTGGACCAAGGTCGCCATTCCCCGGCCGGCGCCGCCCGCCGGCGTCAGCAGCTCGTTCAAGGATCCCACCGGCCTGGCCGAGGTCCAGCGGATTCTTGCCGCCAGCCGTAATCTTTCGGGCCGCGACCTTTCGGCCATCGACTTCACCGGCGTGGATCTGCACGGGGTCAACTTCCAGCGGGCGAACCTGAACGGGGTCCGCCTGCAGGGCGCCGACCTGACCGGGGCCGACCTCAGGCAGGCAGATCTCGCCATGGCCGACCTCGGCAAGGCCGATCTCACCGGGGCGTGGCTTTCCGAGGCGAAGATGGCCAAGGCGGATTTGAACCACGCCGACCTTTCCCGCGCCAACCTGGTGAATGCCGATCTTTCCCGTGCCAACCTCTCCGGCGCGATCCTCAAGGGGGCGAAGGCCGAAGGGGTGCTTCTTCACGAGGCGGACTGCACCAGGAGCGATTGGCGGGAGGCGGATCTCGCCAAGGCAAACCTCGGCCAGGCCAACTTCACCGAGGCGCTGCTGGTGGAGACCAACCTTGCCGGCGCCAACCTCACCGCCACCAACATCCTTGCCGCCGATCTTGCCGGTGCCAAACTGGCGCGCGCCGATCTGAGCCGGATGCAGCTCGACACCGTGCGGCTGGCCAAGGCGGATCTCGCCGGCGCCAGCCTCTATGGCGCGAGTCTCCGGGGGGTCGATCTGGGCGAATCGTCGCTGGCCGACGCCGATCTTTCCGGGGCCGATCTTTCCGGCGCCGACCTTACCCGGACGGTGCTGGTCCGGGCCAACCTGCACGGCGCCAATCTCTCCGGCGCCTCTTCGAAGTATGCCGATTACCGGGGCGCGAATCTTACCCGGGCCACCATGAGCGGGGCCGATCTTTCCGGCGCCACCGTTGTCGAGGCGAATCTCACCGGCGCCAACCTCGCCAAGGCGGATCTGTCCAAGGCGAACCTCGGCGGCGCCAACCTCACCGGCGCCAACCTCGCCGAGGCCGATCTCTCCGCCCGCGCCACCCTGGTGAACGCCAACCTCACCAACGTCTCCCTGCGCAAGGCCGACCTTTCCGAGGCCGATCTTTCCAGCGCCAACCTCACCGGCGCCGATCTCTGCGAGGCGGAGTTGGACAAGGCCAAATTGAACCGCGCCTACCTCTCCAGGGCCAACCTCACCCACGCCGACCTCTCCGATGCCGATCTTTCCAGCGCCGACCTCAAGGAGGCGAACCTCACCGGCGTCAACCTCACCGCCGGCAGCCTCGCCTTCAAGAACCTCCAGGCCACGGTCTTCACCGACGTGAAGCTCACCCGTTTCGACCTCAGGAACGCCAACCTGATCAATGCCAACCTCGCCAAGGCGGACCTGCGCCACGTCGATCTCACCAATGCCGATCTCACCAACGCCAACCTGCGCGAGGCGAACCTCGACGAGGCGGATCTGCGCTGGGCCAATCTCACCGACGCCAACCTCGCCAAGGCGCGGCTCTCCGGCGCCAATCTCAACGACGCGGAACTGAACCGCGCCAATTTCGAGGGCGCCGATCTCACCGACGCCACCCTCTCCAACGTGAAGAACCTGGCAAAGGCGAAAAAGATCCGCAACGCCGCCGGGTTCGACAAGGCCCTGGCCAGAACCAATCGCAAGGAGACCGGGCCGGAGCGTCAGCGCACCGCCGCGGCGGTCAGCGAGCCGCCGCCGGCGGAAGCGCCGAAGAACATCAAGATCTGGCGGCTCGAAATGGAGGGCGCCGGCCTGGTGCGGGAGCAGTTCGCCGCCATGCCCGACATCGGCAAGGCCTTCGAGAACATCCCCGATGTCGAGGCGAACATGGTGAAGCTCCAGATTTTCACCGCCGGCCCCCAGGAGATTCCGAGCCGGCCGGGCGCCACCTTCGGCGTGCTCTATTCGGTGAACTTCATGCCCGCCAACGTGGAACTGCCGCTTGAGATCAAGTGGATCGGGCCTGGCGGTCAGGTGATCCAGACCAAGGGCAAGAAGGTCAAGTTCAGCCAGCACCAGCTGGAGTCCTACACCATCCCGGCCAAGGCGCGGAACATCGAGGGTGCCTGGGTCGTCCAGATCTTCCACGACAAGAAGCTCATCGGCCAGCAGCAACTGCTGGTCAAGCCTCCCGGCGCCGCCAAGGCCGAGGCCGGCGCCGCGCCAAGGTAGCCGGGAGGCCGCCATCCCGGCAAGCCGCCGCTTTTTCCCCTCCTGCTTCCCCCTTGCCAGGGGGTGTTTTTTGTCTGGACAGCGGCGCTGTTCCGTTGCAGACTGGAACAAAGAGGCCTGTTCTGCCCATCCGGGTTGCCTGTTTTCCTCGCGAGCGATTTCCCGCTGGTCGGGAAATTCTCCTGTCGTGTCGGGAGTTGCCATGCGCGTGATCTCGACCACCATGCCGCTGCGGCGGCTCTTTCCCCTTCTGTCTCTCCTGATCGGGATTTTTGCCGTGGTCTGGCTGACGCCGCCCCTCCATGCCCTGGAAGGGGTCCACGTCATGTCCCTGCCGGTCCATATCGTCGCCGAGGTCTTTTCCATCGTGGTGAGCCTGATGGTCTTCGGCGTGGTCTGGAACGCCTCCAGCAGGGAACGGCCAGCCCCGATGGTCGTGCTGGCCTGCGCCCTGCTCGCGGTCGGCCTCATCGACCTCGCCCACACCCTCTCCTTCAACGGCATGCCCGATTTCGTCACCCCGGCCTCTGTCGAGAAAGCGATCAACTTCTGGCTGGCGGCGAGATCGATTTTCGCTTTGGTCATCCTCTGGGTGGCCTTCCGGCCCTGGCGGC
>JBFLYY010000104.1:0-8848 GCA_040756495.1 Thermodesulfobacteriota bacterium
GGGGCGCCACCAGATCCTGCAGGTGCATGCCCGCCAGGTGGTGATGGCGCCCGACGTGGACCTCTTCGAGGTGTCGCAGGCCACGCCTGGCTTTACCGGGGCGGAGCTGGCCAACCTCATCAACGAATCGGCCCTCATGGCGGCGCGCAAGGGCAAGGCGGCCATTCAAATAGCCGACATCGAGGACGCCCGCGACAAGATCCTCATGGGCGCCGAGCGCAAGGGCATGGTAATCAGCGCCCAGGAGCGCAAGGTCACGGCCTACCACGAGGCGGGCCACGCCATCATGGCCAAACTCCTGCCCAACACCGATCCGTTGCACAAGATCACCATCATCCCCCGCGGCCGGGCCATGGGGGTGACCCAGCAGGTGCCGCTCGACGACCGCCACGCCTATTCGCGGGAGTATCTGGTGAACCGGATCAAGATCCTGCTCGGCGGGCGGACCGCGGAAGAGCTGGTCTTCCGGGAATTTTCCACCGGCGCCAGCAACGACCTCCAGGCCGCCACCGACATCGCCACCCGCATGGTCTGCGAGTTCGGCATGAGCGCGGTGCTGGGGCCCAGGGCCTACGTCACCGCGGCCGAGGGGTTTCTGGGCAACGGTGGCGGGCGGCGGCCCTACAGCGAAGAGGTGGCCCGCGCCATCGATCAGGAAATCGACAAGCTGGTGGCGGACTGCTACCAGGAGGCGATGATCATCCTCGAAGGCAAGATCAACTACCTGCACAAGCTCGCCGAGGTACTGCTCGCCCAGGAGACCATCGACGGCGAGGAGGTGGATATCATCGTGACCTGTCCCAAGGTGGACGAGGTGGCCCGGAGCGGGCAACCGACTTCATAGCTGTTCCTCCCTCCTGATGTGTTGCACGCTACACAAGTGCTGCCACACAAGTGTAGCGTGCAACACTTTTTTCGGCGCCACGGTCGGACCTGGCCGCCACACCCTCCTCTCCAGAAATTTTTTTTCCGCGCCGTGGCCCCTGCTCGAGGTTCCTGGCCGGGAGCCCTGGTGCCGGCCGACGCGGCGCCGGCTCATTCGTTGGCATCGTATGTGCAAAACAGGGCCGTAAACGGTGGCCTCATGCGGTGGGAATACCGCCGTGGCATTGGAATCGGGTCCATGCATCATGCTTTTAACCATACGCACAGAAAAGGAGAACCACAATGGGAGGTAGAACACGGAGAGTGATGGGGGTGGCCGTCGTTGTCGCGGCCTTGGGCGTTTCCCCCCACATCGGCCGGGCGGCGGGTGGGCCGGCGATGGTGGAGCTGGGCAGCCTCAGCACGCTGTTCGGCGCGGTGCCCTTTGACCACGCCAAACACGCCGGCCTGGCAGGCGACTGCGCCGAGTGCCATCACCACACCCTCGGCGGGGCGCCGGTAAAGGAAAACTGCGCCCGTTGCCACAAGGCCAACCAGCCGGCCAAGAGCGCGGCGTGCCGGGAGTGCCATCCGGCCGAACGCTTCGAGGCGGGGTACATGGCCACGGTGGCGGGCAATCCGCAGCTCTATCACACCGGCAAGCCCGGCCTCAAGGGGGCATACCACCAGAAGTGCCTCGGCTGCCATCAGGCCATGGGCGGCCCCACCGGCTGCGAGGACTGCCATTCGATGACGGAAAAGGGTGAGGCCTTCTACCGCACCGGCAAATACGCCCCGGCGGCGGCCCCCAAGAAGGGCGGCCACTGAGGTCGGGTAACCTTGACGAGGAAGACACCGATGAAAAAAATAGATCGCAGAAATTTCCTGAAAGGCGGCCTGGCCGGCAGCGCGGCCATTGCCGTGACCGGGACCGCCGCCACGGCCAAGGGGGCGGGCACCTTCGGCGGGTACCCCAACAGCATGGGGGTGCTCGTCGATCTCACCAAGTGCGTGGGCTGCCGCACCTGTGAGGCGGCCTGCAACAAGGAACAGGGGCTGCCGGAACCGGAGAAGCCCTTCAACGACACCTCGGTCTTCGACGAGATCAAACACGGCCAGAAGCGGCGCACCAGCGAAAAGGCCTACACCGTGGTGAACCGCTACGAGGTGGAGGGCCGCGAGGGCGGCCCGGTGTTCCGCAAGATCCAGTGCAACCACTGCCAGGAGCCGGCCTGCCTCACCTCCTGTTTCGTCAATGCCTACACCAAGACCCCGGAAGGGGCGGTGGTGTACAACCCCAAAGTCTGCGTGGGCTGCCGCACCTGCATGGTGGCCTGCCCCTTCTACATCCCGGCTTACAGTTACTCCAGCGCCATCAACCCGGTGGTCAAGAAGTGCATCATGTGCTACGACACCCGCCTCAAGTTCGGCCGGCCGCCGGCCTGCGTCGAGGCGTGCCCCCAGGAGGTGATGGTCTTCGGCAAGCGCACGGATCTCATCAAGCTCGGCCATCAGCGGATCAAGGAGAATCCGGGCAAATACGTCGATCACCTTTACGGCGAGAACGAGGTGGGCGGCACCTCCTGGATGTATCTCTCCGACGTGCCCTTCGACAAGGTCGGCTTCGACACCCACCTGGGCAATGAACCGATCATCTCCTACGTCAAGGAGTTCCTGACCGTGGTGCCGATGGTGCTCACCATCTGGCCCGCCCTGTTCACCGGCTTCCATCTGCTCTCCAACCGCAAGGAAGCGCTCACGAAAGAAGAAGAGACCAAAGGGTAAGAGGTGCAACCATGAATAGACTCGTCGGAAGAGGTTTTCAGCCGATCGCCTCGCACGTGAAGCCGGACGGCACCCGGTGGTCGGTGAAGGAGAAATTGCTCCTGGGGCTCACTCCCAGGGAATACATGGCGGTGCAGGTGCGCAACCCGTTCAACTGGCTGCTGTGGCTCATCTACGCCATCGGCCTGCCGGTGCTGGTCGGCCGCTTCATCTACGGCCTGGGCTGGGCCACCCACGGCTCCTACGATTACCCCTGGGGTCTCTTTCTGGCCTGGGGGTTGTTCACCATGGTGCCCCTTTCGGCCTCGGGCTTCATGATGGGCACCACGGTGGAACTCTTCGGCCGCAAGGATTTCAAGCCCATCGAGCGGCTGGGGCTCCTGAACGGCCTCTTGGGCTACCTCTTTGCCGTCATGTTCCTCCAGGTGGATCTCGGCCAGCCGTGGCGCCTCATCTACCCGATGTTCGTTTCCCTCGGGCCGGCGGCGGTGCTCTTCCTGGTCGCCTGGCACGTGGCCACCTACCTCTCCTGCCAGGTGGCGGAGCTGGTGCCGGCCTATGCCGAATGGATGGGGCTGCCCAAGGCGAAAAAGGCGATCAAGTCCATCGTCCTCGGGCTGACCGTGGCGGGCATCATTCTCTCCACCCTCCACCAGGGGGCCCTGGGCGCTCTCTTCACCTACGCGCCGGGCAAGGTGCATCCGCTCTGGTATTCCTCGCCCTTCCAGTGGTTCCACTTCCTCGTTTCCGCCATCTTTGCCGGTCTCTCCATGCTCATCGTGGTGAGCACGCTCAGTAAATGGTTCCTGCGCTGGCGCTGCGACGACAACTTCAAGAAGAACCTGGACACCCTCACCGTCGGCCTGGCCAAGGGCGCGGCCCTGGCCCTCATCACCTATCTGGTGATCAAGGTGATCGGCATTGCCCACGACAACGACTGGGAGTATCTCTTCAGCGGCTGGGGCCAGTGGTTCCTCTTCGAGATGACCGTGGGCGTCATCGTGCCGCTCGTGCTCTACACCATGGCGGTGCGGAACGACAGCGCCAAGCTGGCCCGGTTCAGCGCCTTTCTGGCGGTCTTCGGCATCGCCCTCAATCGGCTCAACACCGCGCTCATCACCTTCAACTGGAAACTCTACCAGGAGATTCCGCACTGGCGCGAGGTGGTGATCGTCATCACCGTGTACGCCACCTATATCGTGGTCTATCGGGCGGTTCTCGCCCGGTTGCCGATCCTTTATACCTGGAAGGAGCGGAATTAGTTTTTTTACAGGCGTTGTTGCGGGTGCCGGCGGGATTGCCGCCGGCACCCCATCCCTCGGGGGCAAGGCATGGCGCTGCCGCTTAAAAAAAACATCTCCCGCGCGATCGTGGCCACTGGCGTCATCCTGGCCGTGCTTCTCGCCCTTGGCCTGCGGCAGGTGCAACTGGCCAGGAGCCATGCGGAAATCACCGCCCAGGCCGAGAAGACCCTCTTTCAATTCACCATCGTCCGCGAGCACCTGCACGAACTCCTCCTTGCCGGCCAGTACGAGAAGCTGCCACGGGTGGCCACCGAGCTTGAGGGGCTGAACGACAACCTCGGCCGCCTGCTCAATGCCAGGGAGGTCGCCGGCGAATATCGGCTGGGGCTCCTGAACGGCATGGATCTGCCCGGCACCATCCTGCTGGTGCGCAAACTCGGCGAGGGGCCGGTCAGCCCCGAGGGCGTCCGGCAGCTCAACACCGAGATGCGCGCCCTGAACGAACGGCTGCTCCTCTTCGATCGTCTGCTGGTCAGTTCCGCCAAGGGCCGGCTCATCGGTTTCCAGAACGTGGTGATCGGGATGCTGGCCGTGCTCCTGAGCCTCCTCGTTGTCCTGCTTCTCTGGCTGCGGCGTCGGCTGGTGGTGCCGCTGGCGCAGCTCGGGGCCGGCGCCCGCATGGCCATGGAGGAGGGCGGGGCGTTCGCGGTGGCGCCGGCGGCAAGCCCGGAGATCGAAACCCTGGGGGAGGTGCTGACGGAGTTGTTCCGGCGGCGGCAGGAACTCACGGCCTCGGCCGAGGGGTGCCACCGGCTGGCGACTACCATGCGCCGTGCCGCCAGGGCCATGGCCACGGCCAACGACCAGGGCCAGCTCTTCCGGGACGTCTGCCGGGCGCTGCTGCACAACCCGGAATACTGCCTGGTCTGGATCGGCGAGCCGGACGCGACGGGCGCCGGCATCGAGCCGGCGGCAGCCGACGGTTCCACCACCATGAGCCGCAAGGAGTGCGAATCGTGCCTTGCGGTGCTGCTGACCGAAGGCGGGGAAAAGGACGAGGCGCGCAACCCGGCCATCCTGGCGTTGCGCAGCCGCCAGCCGGTGGTGGTGCCGGACATCCTGGCCGGGATTCCCCGGGGGCTCCTCAAGGGCACCCCTCTGGCGGAACGGAATGCCGCCTGCGCCGCTCTGCCCATCGAGTGGCAGGGCCGGCTGTACGGCGTCATCAGTATCTATGCCCTGTCGGCCGAAAATTTCGCCGAGCGGGAACTGGCCCTGCTGGAGGCGCTGGCCGCCACCCTGGGGCTGGCCGCCGCGGCCCTGGCGCAACGCCAGGCGGTAACGGAACGGGGCGCGGCCTTGTACCAGCTCTTCGATTGCCTGGGACTGGCGGTGGCCGCCGTTGGTGGCGACGGCCGCATCGCTGCCGCCGGGACGGTGGCCGGCAAGATGAGCGGCCTTGCGGCCGACGAGCTGCGCGGACGCCGGTGGCAGGAACTGTTGCGGCTGCCCGCCGCTGGCCGGCCGATACCGGAAGGCAACGAGCGGCTGGCGGAAATCGCGGCCAGCCGGCAGGCCACGGCCATGTTCCTGCTTGGCCGGGAGGAGGAGCGGCCGGTGCAGTGCCACGTGATCGCGGCTCCCCTCGGCCCGGACGGTCCGGCCTATTGGTGCGTTGCCGCCCTGGCGGGCCAGGAGGCCGGAGGAGGCGGGCAGCACGCCTCCGGTCTGGCCCTGCTCGGCGAGGTCGCCACCGGGGTCGCGCACGAGATCAGCGATCTGAGCAACGGCATGATCAACTACGCCCAGGTGCTGGCCGACGAGGCGCCGGAAAGTTCGCCCCAGGCCGGCCTGCTCCACCACATCATCAGTGCCGGCGAACACGTGGCGGCCATGGTCGCCAAACTCGTCTTCTACGGCGAGGGCGGCCAGCCGGAGGAATTCCTGCCCCTGCTCGACGTCCTGCGCGACGCCATGACGCTGGGCGGCTACCATCTGCGCAAGTCGGGGATTCAACTGGCCACGCGCCTGCCCGACGAATTGCCGGCGCTGCCGGTCAATGCCCGCCAGTTGCAGCCGGTTTTCCTGGAGATCTTCAGCCACGCCCGCCGCGCCTTGAATCTGCGCTATCCGGGCCGGCACGAAAACAAGCGCTTCGAGACCGTGGCCCAGTTGGTGAGCCGTGGCGACCGGCAGGCGGTGCGTCTCTCCTTTACCCACTACGGCCTGGGCGGCGCCCCGCGCCACCTGGAGCAGGCGGGCGAGGCCGGCTGGGCGGCCGGCGGGGAGGAGTGGCTGGCCCGCGGCCGGGAGATCGTGGGGCGCCATGGCGGCACCATGACCATCGACAGCGTGGCCAACGAGTCCACCACCATCGCCCTGGAGTTTCCCGTGGGCTGACGGCTGCCAAGAGCGAAAAGTTCACCAAGGGGGTTCGGGCCGCGGTCCGGACCCCCTCTTTTTTTGTCGGGCGCGCCGGCGGCGGCACGTTGCGCCATCTGTCAGGATGTTGCAAAAGTAATCCCTGACCTTTTGCAACGACGAACCAGCAGAAGTGAATTCCGCGAGTTCTTGCAGTTCCGGCGAGTTGTGAATGACACCCCATCCCTGGGGCGCACACAGGCTGTCGAAAAAACAAGTTTTTCAACAGCCTGCTATTCTCTTGGCACCCCAGGGAGAAATGGGCTAATAGTGGGGGAGGCCGCGAACCTCTTTGCGGCCGGACCGAAAAAGCCTGCAAAGAAAGGGAGGGGGCCATGATCCAGTTCCGTGTCGATGAGGAACGCTGCATCCAGTGCGGCGAATGCGTGCTCGATTGCCCCATGGGCGTCCTTGTCATGGACGGCTACCCGCGGGTCGCCAACGAGGCGGCCTGCATCCGGTGCCAGCACTGCCTGGCCGTCTGCCCGGTGGGGGCGGTCTCGATCCTCGGCCTCGACCCCGACCACAGCACCGCGCTCAAGGGGAACCTGCCCGACGCGGCTCGGCTCGCCACCCTGGTCAAGGGTCGGCGGGCGGTGCGCCGCTACCAGGAGAGGGACGTGGACCCGGCCCTGATCGACGAACTGCTCGCCGTCGCCTGCCATGCCCCCACCGGCGTCAATGCCGCCTCCGTGCTCTTCACCGTGGTGAAGGAGCGGGCGGTGCTCAATCGGCTGCGGGAGGATCTCTTCGCGCGTCTGGCCGCCATGAAGGAGGCCGGCCGGTTGCCCGAGGGGCGGGCCGGCAAGTATCTCGGCTGGGTGCTGGCTGCCTGGCGGCAGGAGGGCAAGGACGTCCTCTTCCGGGGCGCGCCGCACCTCCTTATCACCAGCGCCCCGGCCGACGTGACCTGCCCGGCGCAGGACACCATCATCGCGCTCACCACCTTCGAACTCATCGCCCAGGCCCGCGGGCTCGGCACGGTGTGGGACGGCATCTGCATGATGGCCCTGGCCGCCTGCCCCGAGGTGGTGGGGCAACTCGGCATCCCGGCCAACCATACCCTGGGCTATGCCATGGCCTTCGGCCTGCCGGCCGTGGAGTACCACCGCACCGTGCAGCGCGGCCCGGCGTTGGTGAATGAGGTGAGGTGGTAGGACTCTTGCGGAGTGAGCTGCACTGGGCGGAATGGAGCAACACAACGGGATATGAAGCAATCCGGTCGCTACAAAACAACGGGCATGGTCGAGGATCAGTACGAGGCGGGTTCAAACGGCCTGGTTCTCAAGAATCTCCTGCATCTCAGGCAGAAGTCGGAGATGGAGGAGGTCGAAACCCGCGAACTCTATCGCGTCACTGACCAGTTGACGGAATTCTATGACCGGGAGCATCGGTTTACGGCTGTTGATATCTGTTCCATGCACGAAAAGTGGCTCGGCGGCGTTTACGAGTGGGCCGGGCGGAACAGATCCAGGCCTTGGCCGTCGTGCACACGGAACTGCTGCTCATCCATCCCTTCCGGGAAGGGAACGGCAGGCTGTCGCGGCTGCTGGCCACGCTCATGGCCTTGCAGGCTGGTTTGCCGTCGCTGGATTTCAGTGAATTCGAGGGGGAACGAAAAGAGGAGTACTTCGCGGCGGTCCGGCACGGCATGGGAAGGGAATACCGGCCCATGGAGGATTTTTTCAGCGCGGTGATTTCCCGGACGCTTCAGGTCCATGGGGAGGAGTGGCCGCCTCCCCGGTGACCTTGGCCTTGGTCACATGGATGCCTTCGATAACGGAAGAGGAGGAAACGCTGGTCCACAACCCCTGGGCGCGCTTTGCCGGGTCGCTGAGGTAGGGATTCGTTTTGTTGAGGCTTTTGGCGGGCATGGCGTTATCTGTTTCAGTGGTGGGCGATATCGGGTTCGAACCAGTGACCCCTGCCGCGTGAAGGCAGTGCTCTCCCGCTGAACTTACCACCCCGATGTTCTTTGGATATTAGTCTGTTTTGCCGCCTGCAACAACCGAACTTTGCTGCGGCGAAACGGATTGCGAGTGCCCGGAGTTTTGGCGGCTGAGGAATCGCAGGAGCGCCTCTGTTCATTCCTGCTCGAACTTCTTCATCTTCTCGCCGATCCGGCTTGCCTTGTCGCACTGGGTGCCAGGCTTCGGGTTGCAGTCGAGGAGAATCCCCATCACCGTGCCGGCGGTTCGGTGGCAGCCCGCGTCTTCCAGCCGGCCCAGGAGGTCGGACATGAGCCGGTTGAACTCCTGGCACTTCTCGTAATCGGCAGCGGCGCGCTGGTGGAGGGCGGCGGCCCTCCTGAGGTCTGCCGCGATGTCGGGCGGGATTTCTTCGGCCATGGGGTCTGGTCCTCGGCTGGGGTGGGGATGGCTTGAGCAGCCCCACTCTACCTCGTCGCGCGCCGGCTGCCACCTGATTTTGTCGCCCCGCGCCGGTCTGGCCGTGGGGGCGTCCGTTCCCCCGAAATTGTCCGAACCTCTACCAAATTGTCGCACCAGCGACGCTCCTGCCTCTCCGCCCCCTCT
>JBFLYY010000105.1:0-13677 GCA_040756495.1 Thermodesulfobacteriota bacterium
GCCGATGACGCGATCCTTGGGGATGCGGCAGTCTTTAAAGATCAATTCGCAGGTGGAGGACCAGCGGATGCCCATCTTCTTTTCCTTGGGACCGACGGAAAAGCCGGGATCGCTCTTTTCCACCACGAACATGGTGGCGCCGCGCGGCCCCTTGCTGCGGTCGGTGATGGCGATGACCGTGTAGATGTCCGCCTCGCCGGCGTTGGTGATCCACTGCTTGGTGCCGTTCAAGACCCAGTGGTCGCCGTCAAGGACCGCGGTGGTCTGGATGCCGGAGGCATCGCTGCCGGCATTGGCCTCGGTGAGGGCAAAGGCAGCCAGCCTTTTTCCGGCGGCGATATCGGGCAGGTATTTCTGCTTCATCTCGTCGCTGCCGGAGATGAGAATCGGGTAGGCACCCAGGGCGCTGGCCGCATAGGCGGTGGCCACGCCGGTGCATCCCCGGGCGATCTGCTCCAGGGCCAGCACCATGGCAAAGGGGCCGCCGCCGAAACCGCCATATTCCTCGGGGATATAGAGACCATAGAGATCGGCCTGGGCCATGGCCTTCAGGATCTCGCGCGGATACTCCTCGGTCTCGTCCAGTTCGGCCCGCTGCGGAATGATCAGCTCCTCGGTGATCTGCCGGGCCACATCCACGATCATCTGCTGCTCTTCGGTCAGAAAATAATCCACGCTTCCCCCTGTCTCTCGGTTACAATAGACTTTCTCTTATCCTTTCAAAGGGTTACCACCTGATCAGCGTCGCGCCCCACGTGAATCCGCCACCAAAGGAACAGAGCAGCAGCAGATCCCCCGGCCGGAGCCGTCCGGCCCGGTTGGCCTCGTCGATGGCAATTGGGATGGTTGCCGCCGATGTATTACCATATTTGTCCACGTTTACATAGATTTTTTCCATGGGAAGGGACAAATGGTCGGCCAGACTTTTGAGGATCCGGATATTGGCCTGATGCGGGATTACGAGCGCCAGACGGTCGGCCTCGACCCCCTCCTGGGACAAGACCTGGCGGATGGCGTCCGCCATGGCCCGCACCGCGTGCTTGAAGACCTCGCGGCCGGTCATCCGGATGGCGGCCCCCTCCTGTCCCGGCCGGGAGAGTTCCGGGTTGAGGCTGGGCGCAGCCTCGAGATGGAGGAGTTCCCAGAGGGAACCGTCGGCGAAGAGGCGGCTGCCGAGGATGCCCCGGCCATCGTTCTCACCGGTCACCACGCAGGCGCCGGCGCCGTCGCCGAAGAGGACGCAGGTATTGCGATCCTGCCAATCGACCCGGCTCGACAGGGTCTCGGCACCGATCACCAGGATCTTCATGGCGGGATTGGCACGGAGATATTTGTCGGCCACGTCGAGACTGTAGAGGAAACCGGAACAGGCGGCATTGAGGTCAAAGGCAAAGGCCCTGGTGGCGCCCAGTTCCTTCTGCACCAGGCAGGCGCAGGAGGGCATGGTCATGTCCGGGGTGATGGTGCCGACGATGATGCAATCGAGGTCGGCCGGGGTAAGATTGGCCATGGCCAGGGCTTCTCGCGCGGCCCGGCTGGCCAGGCTGGAGGTGCTCTCGCCTTGCCCGGCGATGCGGCGGGTCTTGATGCCGGTGCGGCTGGTGATCCACTCGTCCGAGGTATCGACCATCCGCTCCAGGTCGAAGTTGGTCAAGACCCGCTCCGGCAGGGCGGAGCCGGTTCCGATGAGAACTGTCCGGCTCACTGCGCTTCCCCGCCGGCCTCGGCCTCGGCCAGCAGCTCGCCGAGGTTGTCGGCGGCGAGCAGTTCGACGATGTGGTCGTTGACCTTGTGGGCCACCATCTCGGCGGCGACCCGGATGGCATTCTTGATGGCCAGGGCATTGGAGCGGCCGTGACAGACGATGCCGGTGCCCTTGATTCCCAGCAGCGGGGCACCGCCGTACTCGGCGTAATCGACCCGCTTGCGGAAGGAGGCAAAGGCGTCCCTGGCGAGCAGATAGCCGACCTTGGCCTTGAAACTCTTTCGGATTTCGTCGCCGAGCATGGAGATCACCGCCTCGGCAAGCCCTTCGCTCAGTTTCAGACAGACGTTGCCGACAAAGCCGTCGCAGACAATGACGTCCACGTCGCCCTGAAAGGTGTCGCGGCCTTCGACGTTGCCGATGTAGTTGAGGGAACTCTTCCTGAAGAGATCGTGGGACTTCTTGACCAGGACGTTGCCCTTGCCGCCCTCCTCGCCGATGCTCAAAAGACCGACGCGGGGCCGCTCGACCCCGAAGAGTTCGCGGGCGAATGCCGCGGCCATGATGCCGAATTCGTAGAGGTGCTGCGGCCGGCAATCCACGTTGGCGCCAACGTCCATCATCACCACCGGCCCCTTGAGGGTCGGATAGATGCCGGCAATGCCGGGACGGGAAATGCGGTCGAGACGACCGAGATACTTGATGGCCGCCGCCATGGTCGCGCCTGAGTTGCCGGCGCTCACCACGGCATCCACCCTGCCCTCCCGGTGGAGGGCAAAGGCACGGACAATGGAGGCGTCCTTCTTCTTGCGAATCCCGTCGAAGGGGGATTCGTCCATGGCCACGACCTGGGAGGCATGCACCACCTCGATCCGGCCGGCAGGATAGACATGGGCCGCAAGCGCGGCGGCAAGCCGCGTCTCGTCGCCCAGGAGGGTTACCGATATCCCGGTTCCCTGCACGGCCAGGACGGCGCCGGCGACCATCTCCTCCGGCCCCTTGTCGCCGCCCATGGCATCCAGGGCGATTCGCAACGCCATCCCAGCGCTCTGCTATTCTTCGTCAAGCTTGATGACCGAACGCCCCTTGTAGGCACCGCAGTTGGGGCAAAGGCGATGCGGCAGCTTGGGCTCGCCGCACTTTTCGCAGGTGGAGACGGTGGGCGCGGTCAAAAAATCATGGGCGCGGCGCGTCCGGGTGCGGGAATGGGAGTGTCTTCTTTTGGGCAATGCCATGTTCGTCGTCCTCCAGTGGCATTCAATGTTGCGCGTGCTTCAACGCGATGTCTTCAGTGCTTCAACTTCTGCAGCATGGCAAACGGCGAATGGCTCGCCGAGCCGTCACAGTCACAGGGGGCAAGGTTCCGGTTGCCCCCGCAGCGCGGACACAACCCCTGGCACTCCGCCTTGCATAAACGCTTGGCCGGCAGGGTCAGGATGACCTGCTGGGCCAGGATTTCGCCGAGATCGATGAGCGGTTGCTCAAGAAAGACCATGTCCATCTCGGAATCCTGGCAGGCATGCTCTGCCTCGCCTGCCGCCATGGCCGGACCCGGCTCCAGCAATTCGAGATCGACGCGGAATTCGTGAGCCAGATCGAACTCGTACCCCTCGAGGCAACGGTCGCAGTGCAGACGAACGCGCCCGGCCAACTCACCCTGGAGCAGTACCCGTTCTCCGTGGCGCTCAAGCGAGATGCGCGCCCGCACCGGGCCAACCGCCTCGGCCTCGTCTGCGGGGAACCAGGCGGCGTCCTTGATCTCGAAGGTCCGCCCCTCGGCGGGGATTTCATCAAAACGAACCTGCACGGGCCACCTCGCCGCCGGAAATAAAACGCTGAACTATAGACGATTCCGGTCAGTTGTCAAGCGTTTTCGCACCATCCGACTCGCTCTCGCCACCGCGGCGGCGCCATGACAACGACGGCACCCGGCTGGCCACGAAACGCCCCCAATCGAGCCAGCCCAGCACCGCGAAAAAGAGGATGACATTGGTCGTGTGGAGCCCGTATTCCATGGCCAGCGATTCCAATTCGGTCCCCTGCTCGATGAGGCGGCCCACCGGATAGGTCACGATCAGGGAAAAGAGAACCAGATAGCCGAGCACGTAAGCGAAAAAGAGGACAAAGCCGCAGATCGCCCGGTTGCAGCGGGAGGAGAGAAAGGTGCGCAGAGAGAGGGCGAGATGGTCGAAGCCGACAATGGTCAGCCCGAAAAGCATGCCCAGCGGGGTTGCCCAGGCAAGATACCGGTAGGAAAGCTGCCGGCCATGAACGAAAAAAACGGTCAGCAGGAAGACCAGAACGCCATACGCCACGACCCCGCGGGCGATCCGTCGCGGCAGGCGCGCCACCAGCCCGGCCGGGTCCGCCACCTCGGACGGCTTCAGGCGCCGCCGCCATCCTTCGTTCTGCTCAATGTCTGCCATCGGGGAATACCGGGAAAACCTCACCACGGGACGCCGCCACGAAACCTGCGGGCGGCAACAGAGGGAAAACGGAAAAGAGGGAGTTAGAGAATACGGGCGAGTCGCTCGCTGGCGCCGCGCAACCGGTGACCCAGCACGTGGATGATCCGCTGAAACAGCTTGACGGCCAGGGGGTTGTCCTCGGCGAGCAGCCGGTTCATGCCTTCGTGCGGCAGGACCAACAACCGACTCTCTTCCATGGCCGCCACCGTGGCGGTCCGACGTCCCTTCTCCACGACCGCGAGTTCCCCGACCAGACCACCCGGCTCGATGACCGCCACCAGGATGTACCGCCCCTCAAAGGAGGTCTGCTTCTTCACCGCCAGCCGGCCGGACATCAGAAAGCCCATGCATTCCGCCGGGTCGCCCTCCTGCATGAGCACCTCGCCGGCGGCAAGATGCCGCACGGCCAGGTAGGGCAGCAGATTTTCCACCTCCGCAACCGAAAGGAAGGGCAGCAGGCCGGCAAGCTCCTGCGGCGACGGCATGGGGCCGTGGTCTTCGCTTCCGGTGGCGGCCGTCATTTCTTTGCGTCCTCCATGGGCTCGCCCTTCCTGACCTTCTCTTCCATCTTGGCGACCAGCCCCGCGAATTTCTCCCTGCTGATGATGCTCTCGAACTGGGTTCGGTAATTCCGCACCAGGCTCACCCCTTCGATGACCACATCGTAAACCTGCCATCTGCCGGAATCCTGCTGCATCTTGTATTCCACCGGCGTCTCGACGTTGTTCCGCACAAAGACCGTATAGACGATGGCCTTGTTGCCCTGCTGTTCCTGGCGCTTGAAGAGCACCACCTTGTCGGTGCAGGAGGCGTCGAGTTCGCGGCAGTAGTTATCCACCTTGTCGATGTAGGTCCGCTCCAGGAGCTGGCGGAAGAGGCCGACAAACTGCCTGCGCTCCTCCGGGGTGCGCTCTCTCCAGTAGCGGGCAAGGGTGCGCATGGACATCTCCTCGAAATCGAAGTAACCGCCCACCACGACGCTGACCCGCTTCCGGCGCTCCTCCTTCTTGGCGGTGCCGGACAACTTCTTGTCCTGCAGGATGGCGATAATGTCATTCACCCCCTGTCTCACCACCGCCATCGGTTCGCCAGGGGAGGCAGGCGCCTGACCGGCGAACGCGGCGAGCAAGAAGAGGGCAGACACAGCGAAGAGCACGACATTTCGGGGAAAACGCATAGACTTTCTCTCTGTTCCTTGCCTTCCCGGCGACCACGGCCGATGACCCAACAAAAGCCGCGGCACAGGGGAGGAGCAGTGTATGACGTGGGGGTACGGCAGACCCATCACTGGGGACTTAAGGAAAAACTTATACCGGGATAGAGCCAACGCCGCAACATCTCTTTTCCACAACCTTCCCGTTGCCGAAGGCCGGGGCCGGTCGGGACCGCATTCTCAGTGCTGCTTCTCCGCCGGAACCTTTTCCTTGTAGAGCGAACTCTCCCGGCTCGCGTCGGTCACCTTGTTGCGCCGATACTGCTGGTAGGCATCGCGGACCGCGATGTACGGGTCAAAGGCGGCCTCCTTGAAATCCTCGTAATCGCCAAGGGTGAGCGAGGTGTCGTTCACCTCGCGGCCGCCATACGTAGCGGCGCCGGCACCGAAATCCGAGGCCATGACATAGGAAAGGGGGTTGAGGAAGGAGTCGCCGACGAAGCCCACCGAGTCACGGAGCGAGGAGGGGCCCAACAGGGGCCAGCAGATGTAGAAACCATCGCCGGCGCCATAGACCCCCAGGGTCTGTCCGAGATCCTCTTCCTTGCGCTCGAGACCGAACTCGTTCTTGGCCGGGTCGCCAAAGCCGGCCACACCCAAGGTCGAGTTGATGACAAAGCGGCCCACCTCGGTGGCGGTGTTCTCCATCTTGCCCTGCAGCAGGTTGTTGACGATCCGCACCGGCGCCAGCAGGTTATGGAAGAAATCGCGGATGCTCATCCGGACGTCTTCCGCCACCACGGTGCGGTATCCGGTGGCCACCGGCTTCAGCACCCAGAAGTAAAGGCGGTCGTTGAATTCGAAGAAGAAGCGGTTCATGGGCTCCAGCGGATCGGCGATCGCCTCGACGCCATTGACCTCGTTGGCGCTGGCCATGTCGTCCACGTAAGGGTCCGCGGCCGCACCGACGGGGGAAACCGGCAGCCCCAGAAGGGCCAGGACCAAGCACACCACCACAATACCTTTTCCGCTGTTCATAAATAAGCCTCAAACCTTGGTGACCGGGCAATGCCCGGCGGAGTTCGCGTCCCCCGGCGCCTCACGAAACACTCAGATATCATCGCGCAAATCAACGGCCGTCGCAAGCATTAAGGCGAAAAAAACCACGTTCCGCGTTCACACCTTGCCGAAGATGTACTTGCTGACCAGCTCCTCGAGATCCACCACCGATTCGGTTTCGGTGATTGCCGACCCGTCCTTGAGGTACTCGTCGGAGCCCCCCGGGCTGATGCGGACATATTTGTCGCCGATGATGCCCTGGGTGCGGACCGAGGCGATGGCATCCTCGCTGATCTGTACCTGCTGCTTGATGGAGAGGGTGATCTTGGCCCGGTCGCCCTGGCCCAGGTCGATCCGCATCACCTTGCCCACCGGCACCCCGGCAATCTCCACCACCGCGCCGGGCTTGAGACCGGAGATGTTGGTGAATTCGGCGGTCACCCGATAGTTCTTTTCCATGGAAAAGGGCGAGAATTCGCCAAGTTGCAAGGAAAGATAGACAAAGGCCAGAAATCCGGCCACGACAAAGAGCCCGACGATGAGATCCACATTGAGTTTCTTCATGGCGTTATTCCATTTCCCTGCTTCGATAGATGGTGCCCATGGTGGCCCGGACGAACTCCTTGATGTCCGGATCGGCGCTGTGCTGGATGGCCTCGGGGTTCTCGAACGAGGAGATCTTCCCCTTGTCCATGACGATGACCTGGTCGGCCAGGTTGAAAATCTTGGGGATGTCGTGGCTGACGATGACGGAGGTGTAGCCGAACTGCCGCTGGGTGCGGAGAAAGAGCTGATAGATCTCCATGGATTTTTCCGGATCGAGGCCCGTGGTCGGCTCGTCGAAGAGCATGATCTCCGGTTGCAGCATGAGCGCCCGCGCCAACCCCACCCGCTTTTTCATACCGCCCGAGAGTTGGGCCGGGAACTTGCCCTCGTGGCCGGAAAGGCCGAGTTCTTCCAGCATGGAAAGCACCCGGCCGCGGATCTCCTCGCGGGTGAGCCTGGTGCGCTCCTCGAGCGGCAGGGCCACGTTGTCGAAGACCGAAAGCGAGTCGAGGAGCGCCGCCCCCTGAAAGAGGACGCCGAAATGGCGGCGGATGGCATTCAGCTCGCCGGCGCCCATCCGCGCCACATCCCGGCCCATGACCAGAATCTGCCCGGAATCGGGCTTCAGCAGACCGAGGATGAGTTTCAGGGTCACGCTCTTGCCCTGGCCGCTGGCCCCGGCAATCACCGTGGTCTTGCCGCCCTCGATGGCAAAGCTCACCCCATCCAGCACCTGCTGGCGGCCGAAGGCCTTGCTGACGTCGCTGAAACGGATAATCGGCTCGCTCATAGCAGGATCGCGGTCAGCAGATAGTCCCAGATCAGGATGCTGATGGAGGAGAGGACCACCGCCTGGGTGGTGACCCGGCTCACGCCCTCGGCACCGAAACCGGCCCCGCGGATGGCATGGACAAAGTAGCCGCGGCCGGTGCAGATCCAGACCACCAGCAGGGCGAAGACAAAGGACTTGATGATGCCCATGTTGATGTCCTTGTTGATGACGCTCTGCTCCATGCCGTTGAAATAGGCGCCGGGATTGACCCCCAGCAGTTCGACCCCGGCGACGTAGCCGCCGAAGATGCCGACCACGTTGAACATCAGGGTGAGGACCGGGATGGAGATGATGGTGGCCAGGAATTTTGGGGTGATGAGATAACGGAAGGGGTCCACCGCCATGCACTCCAGGGCGTCGATCTGTTCGGAGTTGCGCATGATGCCGATCTCGGCGCACATGGCCGAGCCGGCCCGGCCGGTCACCATGAGGGCGGTGAGCACCGGCCCGAGTTCGCGGATGAGCGAAAGGGCCACCGCCGAGCCGAGCGCCCCCTCGGAACCGAACTTGCGCAGGGTGTAATACCCCTGAAGCCCAAGCACCATGCCGGTGAAGGCGGCGGTAAAGAAGATGACGGCAAAGGAGTTGGCGCCGATGAGCTGGGTCTGCCGCACGGCGGCCTGAAAACGGAAGGGGCGTTTGAACATGCCGCCCACGGCACGGAAAAGGAACGTTCCCATCCGTCCCAGATCCTGAAGATAGTAAATGGTGTTGTTGCCGAGCCGCTCGATCCGTTGCAGCATGGGTGGTTCACTCTCTTGATGACGATCGCCAGCCGCCGGGACCGCTGACCCCTTACGCACAAAAAACCCAATCAAAACAAAACCTAACAACGATATACAGAGAGCCCCCTGCTTGTCAAGCGGATTCTCGCCGGGGTACGGAGAACTCTTCCCTCTGTCGGCGCCATAAAAACAAAAAAGGGATCAACCGTTCCGTTGATCCCTCTCTGTTCTGCTGGCGGAGTGGACGGGGCTCGAACCCGCGACCTCCGGCGTGACAGGCCGGCATTCTAACCGACTGAACTACCACTCCTCAAACATGGTGGGTGAAACAGGGATCGAACCTGTGACCCTCGGCTTGTAAGGCCGATGCTCTCCCAGCTGAGCTATTCACCCGCACCGATGTGGACCCCTTTAAACATGCCGCCCCGTGTTTCGTCAAGCAAAAAACTTGCACGGGCAGGGGAAAATATCGGGCTGCCAACGGCTCCGCGGCTCGCACCCGGCCGAGGGTCGCCCTCAGTGGGCCGCCACGTTGCCGGCGCCGTAGGCGACCTGGCTGGCCAAGGGATCGGCGCCCCCCTTGAAAAGGACTTCCCCCTCGCGGAAAATCAGGGCCCGATCGAGCACCTGATCCACATGCTCGACCAGGACGATCTCCAGATCCTTCAAGATCTTTGCCGGGATCTCCTTGAGGTCGCGCTCGTTCTCCCTGGGGATCAATACCAGCCGGATATTGCCGCGCTTGGCCGCCAGCAGTTTCTCGGTGAGGCCGCCAATGGGCAAGACCCGGCCGCGCAGGGTGACCTCGCCGGTCATGGCCACCTCCTTGCGCACCGGCACCTTCAAGAGGGCCGAAACCAGCGAGGTCACCATGGTGATGCCGGCGGACGGCCCGTCCTTGGGGATGGCGCCCTCGGGCACATGGATGTGGATGTCGAGGTTCTGGTAGAAATCGGGCAGCAGCCCCAGGCGCAGGGCCCGAGTCCGCACGTAGCTCAGGGCGGCCTGGGCCGACTCCTGCATCACCTCGCCCAATTTTCCGGTCACGGTGAGCTTGCCCTTGCCGGGCATGAGCGCGGTCTCGATCTGCAGGAGTTCGCCGCCCACCTCGGTCCAGGCAAGACCGGTGGCAAGGCCGACACGGTCGAGTTCCTCGGCCAGGCCAAAGCGATATTTCGGCACCCCGAGGTAGGTGGCAATGGAGGCGGGGGTGATCCGGAACTTCTTGTCCGACTTCTTTTGCAGCCGCTCCCGCGCCACCTTGCGGCAGACGGCAGCGATGTTGCGCTCCAGACTCCGCACCCCTGCCTCCCGGGTGTAGCGGCGGATGATCTCCCGTACCGCCCCCTCGCTCATCGCGATGTCGTCCGGCCGGAAGCCGTTGGCCTCAAGCTGCTTGGGCACCAGGAACCCCAGGGAGATCCGCACCTTGTCCTCTTCGGTGTAGCCATTGAGCTTGATGATCTCCATCCGGTCCTGAAGCGGGGCCGGAATCCCCACCAGGGTGTTGGCCGTGGTCACGAAAAAGACGTCGGAGAGGTCGTAATCGAGGTCGAGGTAGTGGTCGTTGAAGGTGCTGTTCTGTTCGGGATCGAGCACCTCAAGAAGCGCGGCCGAGGGGTCGCCCCGGAAATCCATGCTCATCTTGTCCACCTCGTCGAGGCAGATCACGGGATTGACCACCTTGGCCTTCTGCATGGAGTGGATGATCTTGCCCGGCATGGCGCCGATGTAGGTCCGGCGGTGGCCGCGGATCTCCGCCTCGTCCCGCACCCCGCCCAGGGAGAGGCGCACGAACTTGCGCCCCATGGCCCGGGCGATGGACTTGCAGAGCGAGGTCTTGCCCACGCCCGGAGGGCCGACAAGGCAGAGAATCGGCCCCTTGATCTTCTTCACCTGGGCCTGGACGGCGAGATACTCGAGGATGCGCTCCTTGGGTTTGGAGAGACCGTAGTGATCCTCTTCCAGGATGCGCTCCGCCTCGGCGATGTCGATCCCGGCCTCGCTCTTCTCCTCCCAGGGGAGATTCAGGATGCAGTCGATGTAGTTGCGCACCACCGTGGCCTCGGCGGACATGGCGGGCATCATCCTGAGCTTCTTGAACTCCTGCTCCGCCTTCTCGCGGGCGGCCTGGGGGAGCTTTTTGCCCTTGATCGCCTTTTCGAGTTCGGCAAGGTCCGAGCCCCCCTCGTCGGCGCCGCCCATCTCCTTCTGGATGGCGCGGAGCTGTTCGGCGAGGTAGTACTCCTTCTGGGTCTTGTCCATCTTCTGCTTCACCCGGCTGCGGATGTTTTCCTCCAGCCGGGAGATCTCGATTTCCTTGTGGATCAGCCCCAGGATCAGTTCCAGGCGGTCGATGAGCGGGAAGGTGGCGAGGATCTGCTGTTTTTCCGCCGCCGCCACCGGCAGATGGGCGGCGAGCACATCGACGAACTTGGCGGGGTTGTCGATGCGGGCCAGCGACTTGATCACCTCGCTGGGCACCTTCTTGTTGTACTTGATGTATTCCCGGAAGGAATCCCGCAGTTCGCGGACAAAGGCGA
Organism: Thermodesulfobacteriota bacterium; assembly: GCA_040756495.1. Classification (GTDB taxonomy): domain Bacteria; phylum Desulfobacterota; class Desulfobulbia; order Desulfobulbales; family Desulfurivibrionaceae; genus JAJZRJ01. Next base: position 11,032 of record JBFLYY010000105.1, read on the forward strand.
CGGCCTCGTTGGTGGAGGCCCCCTCCTCGCCGTGCTCCTCCAGCCGGACCAGGAAGAAGTCGCCATGGGGAAGATGCTGCACCACCCGGGCCCGCCGCTTGCCCTCGACCAGGGCCTTGATGGTGCCGTCGGGCAGCCGCAGGAGCTGCATGACCGTGGCCACGGTCCCGATCTCGTGGATATCCTCCTCCGACGGATCATCCTCGGCCGCGTCCTTCTGGGTGGCGAGAAAGATCTCGGAACGGCGGGCCATCGCCTCTTCCAGGGCCTTGATGGAACGATCCCGCCCCACCACCAGCGGAGCCACCATGTGCGGGAAGAGAACGATGTCCCTGAGGGGCATCATGGGAAAGGCTTTGTCGTCGGAATCGATCGGGCTCATGGCAAGGGAAAGCGGGCGCCAGGCTTACGCTCAGGCGCTTTTCTTGGTCTCTTCGTTGTCGAAGAGCACCACCGGATAATCGCGGTTGACGATCACCTGCTCGCTGATCACGCATTCGCGGACATTGGACTTGGAGGGCAGCTCGTACATGACGTCGAGCATCGCCTCCTCCATTACCGCTCTGAGGCCGCGGGCTCCCGACTTGCGACGGATCGCCTCCTTGGCGATGGCATTGAGCGCCCCCTCGGTGAAGCGCAGCCGGATGCCGTCGTATTCGAAGAGCTTCTCGTACTGCCTGGTGAGCGCGTTCTTGGGCTCGCGCAGGATGCGGACCAGATCCTCCTCCTGCAGTTCCTCCATGGTGGCCACCACCGGCAGGCGGCCCACCAGCTCGGGGATAAGGCCGAAGCGCAGCAGATCCTCGGACTCGGTCTGGGCCAGGATCTCGCCCATCTTTTTCTTGCTGCGGCCCACCACCTTGGCGCCAAAGCCCATGGACTTGGTGCCGACCCGCTGGCGGATGACGTTGTCGAGGCCGACAAAGGCGCCGCCGCAGATGAAGAGGATGTTCGAGGTGTCGATCTTGATGTATTCCTGCTGGGGGTGTTTGCGCCCCCCCTTGGGCGGCACGTTGGCCACCGTTCCCTCGATGATCTTGAGCAGGGCCTGCTGCACGCCCTCGCCGGAGACGTCGCGGGTGATGGAGGCGGAATCGGACTTGCGGGCGATCTTGTCGATCTCGTCGATGTAGACGATACCGCGCTGGGCGCGCGCCACGTCGTGATCCGCGGCCTGAAGCAGGCTCACCAGGATGTTCTCCACGTCCTCGCCCACGTACCCCGCCTCGGTGAGGGTGGTGGCGTCGGCGATGGTGAAGGGGACGTTCAGGATGCGGGCCAGGGTCTGGGCCAGGAGCGTCTTGCCGCTGCCGGTGGGGCCGACCAGGAGGATGTTGCTCTTCTGCAGCTCCACCTCGTTGCCGTCGCCCCGGCCCTGGGCCTCGATCCGCTTGTAGTGGTTGTGCACCGCCACGGCGAGGATGCGCTTGGCCTGTTCCTGGCCGATCACGTAGTTGTCGAGGTGGGCCTTGATGTCCACCGGCTTCATGGTGACCGCTTCGGCCTGCGCCTCCAGCTCCTGCTGGCGATCCTCGCTGACGATCTCGTTGCAGAGGTCGATGCACTCGTTGCAGATATAGACCGTGGGGCCGGCAATGAGCTTCTTGACCTCATCCTGCGTCTTGCCGCAGAAGGAACAGGTCACCTCGATCTCGCCGTTGTGGTTCTTGGCCATGCTTACGACTCCTCGTTGGGGTTCGACCGTTCGACCAAAACTTTGTCGATTATACCATACTCCCTGGCCTCTTCGGCACTCATAAAATAGTCGCGCTCGGTGTCGGCCTCGATCCTTTTGAGCTTCTGGCCGCTGTGGTCCGCCAGGATCTTGTTGAGGCTCTGGCGAATCTTCAGGATCTCCCGGGCATGGATGTCGATGTCGGTGGCCTGCCCCTGGAAACCGCCCATGGGCTGGTGGATGAGGATGCGCGAATTGGGCAGCGAGTAGCGCTTGCCCTTGGTGCCGGCGGCGAGCAACACCGCCCCCATGCTGGCCGCCTGGCCGAGGCAGAGGGTGGCGATGTCGCACTTCACGTAGCGCATGGTGTCGTAGATGGCCAAGCCCGCGGTCACCACCCCGCCCGGCGAGTTGATGTAGAAGGTGATGTCCTTGTCCGGATCCTCCGCCTCAAGGAAGAGCATCTGGGCGATGACCACGTTGGCCACCTCGTCGTTCACCGCGGTGCCGAGAAAGATGATCCGTTCCTTGAGCAAGCGCGAATAAATGTCGTAGGAACGCTCGCCGCGGGGGGTCTGTTCGATGACAAAGGGGATCAGGCTCATTATCTGGTCCTTTTGTGCTGGATTGGGTTTTGTCCTGCTCAGGCCGCGGTGGTGACCGAGGCGTGCTCGATGAGGAAGCTCAGAATCTTCTCGCTCAACAGCTCGCTCATGAAGGGCAGGAGTTCGTTGCGGCTCTGGAAGAATTTCTTCACCTCGCCCATGGGCATATTATACTGATCGGCAATCCGCTGGAAACCCTTTTCAATATCTTCGTTCTCCAGCTTGATTTCCTCCTTTTCCGCGATCTTCTTCAGAAGGAAGTCGCCGCGAACCCTCTTTTCCGCCGCCTCCTTGTACTGGGCAACGAGTTTCTCCTTGGTCAGGCCGGCGGACTCCAGGGTCATGCCCTGCCGGTCAAGGTTGTTC
>JBFLYY010000106.1:0-6226 GCA_040756495.1 Thermodesulfobacteriota bacterium
GGCCCTGGGCAAGGCCTTCAGCGAGACCCCTTCGGTGCTCGGCTACGTCTTCCAGACCATGGACGACAAGCTGAAAAGCGAGGCGGAAAAGCCCTTTCCCACGGCGCTCATCCGCATGGAGCCGAGCCATTTCAAGTACCACGACCTCGCCTTGATCCCCGCCTACCGCGCCATCATCAACACCGTGCAGATCTCCCAGGGCGAAAGCGAGGGGTTCTTCAACGTCTTCCCCGACCCTGCCGGCACAGTGCGCAAGGTGCCCCTCTTCATGGGGCTCGACGGCGTGCCTTATCCGTCGCTCGCTCTCGAGATGCTGCGCATCGGCCTTAAGGAGCAGGACGTCACCATCCACGTCTCGGAGCAGGTGAAGGGCGGAGAAAAGGGCATCCTCGGGGTCTCGCTGGCCGATAAATTCATCCCCACCGACGAAACCGGCCAGATCACGGTGAATTTCCGCGGCCCGGCCTACACCTTCCCCTACCTCTCGGCGGCGGACGTGCTCGCAGGCCGCGGTCTCGACCAGTTGCAGGGCAAATACGTGCTCATCGGCACCTCGGCCGCGGGGCTCCTCGACCTGCGCGCCACCCCCTTTTCCAACATCTATCCCGGCGTCGAGGTACACGCCAACATCATCGACAACGTGCTCAAGGGCGACCCCTTTTCCCACGACTTCTACACGGAGATCGGGCTCACCTACACCATCATCATCGTGGGCGGCCTCTTTCTCTCGGCGCTGCTGGCCCACACCAGCGCGCTCGCCGGGGGCCTGGGCGGCATCCTCCTCATCGAGGCCACGGTGGTGGGCAACTACCACCTCTTCTTCAAACAGAACGAACTGGTCGGCGTGGTCTATCCGCTGGCCACCGTCATCCTGGTCTTCATGATCGTCACCCTCTTCAACTACTTCTACGAGGGCCGGGAGCGACGCTTCATCAGCAAGGCCTTCGGCCACTACGTCTCCCCGCAGATCGTCGAGGAGATCTCGAAGAACCCGGAGAGGCTCTCCCTCAAGGGGGAGCAGAAGGTGCTCACCGTGCTCTTCTCCGACATCCGCGGCTTTACCTCCATCTCGGAGAAGATGAGCCCCGAGGAACTGGGCCGGTTCATGAACGACTACCTCACCGCCATGAGCAACATCGTCATGGCCATGAAGGGCACGGTGGACAAGTACATCGGCGATGCGATCATGGCGATCTGGGGCGCACCGCTCGACGATGCCGAACACGCGGCCAACTGCGTGCGCACCGCCTTCGGCATGATGGCGAAGCTGAACGAGATGCGGCCAAACTGGGAGGCACGGGGGCTGCCCGTGGTGGACATCGGCATCGGCATCAACTCGGGACTCATGAGCGTGGGCAACTTCGGCTCGGAACAGCGCTTCGACTACACGGTGATGGGCGACAACGTCAACCTCGCCTCGCGGCTGGAGGGCTCCAACAAGACCTACGGCACCAACATCATCGTCTCGGAATACACCAGAGATGCCTTGGGAGAACGCTTCTTCTGCCGCTTCGTCGATATGGTGCGGGTCAAGGGCAAGGCGCTGCCGGTGAAGATCTACGAGCCGCTCTGCGAAGGTGCGCCAGAACCGCAGCTCAAGCAACGCACCGAGGAGTTCGAGCAGGCCATGGTCTACTACCGCATCCAGCGCTTCGACGATGCGGAGCAGATTTTGACCGCTCTCCAGGAAGCAGCCCCTGCCAAGATCAACGCCCTCTACCTGGAACGCATCGCCCACTTCCGCGACAATCCGCCCCCTGCCGATTGGGACGGCGCCTTCACCTTCACCACCAAATAAGAAAGGGGACCGCGCGCTGCGCAGCCCCCTTTCCCTTCATCCCTGCACTCAGGGCCAAACGCGGCATGGAAGCCGCGCCGTATGTTCTTTACGCGGCCTGATCTTCCTCCAGGCCAACCATGCCCATCTCGCCCCGGGCAAGATAGTCGTCAAAGCCCATCATCACGTCGATGATGCCGTCCGGCGTGATCTCGACGATCCGGTTGGCCACGGTGGAGACCAGCTGGTGGTCGTGGGAGGCAAAGAGCACCACCTCGGAAAAACCATTCAACCCGTTGTTCAAGGCGGTGATCGACTCCAGGTCGAGATGGTTGGTGGGCTCGTCGAGGATGAGGACATTGGCGCCGGAGAGCATCATCTTGGCGAGCATGCAGCGCACCCGCTCCCCGCCGGAGAGGACCGAGGTCTTCTTCAGCGCCTCCTCGCCGGAAAAGAGCATCTTGCCCAAAAAGCCGCGCAGAAAACTCTCATGCTCCTTGGGCGAGGCGAACTGGCGCAGCCAGCCAACGAGATCGAGGGCCTCGTTGCTGAAAAAGCTGGTGTTCTCCTTGGGGAAATAGGAGCTGCTGATGGTCACCCCCCAGCGGAACGAGCCCTTGTCCGGCTCCAGTTCGCCGGCCAGAATCTGAAAGAGGGTGGTCTTGGCCAGGCTGTTCGTGCCGACAAAGGCGATCTTGTCGCCCTTGTTCACCGTGAGGGTCAGATCCTCGAACAGGCAGACCCCGTCGATGGTCTTCGAGAGCCCCTCGATCTCCAGGATCACGTCGCCGCAGGGGCGCTCCGGCGTAAAGACGATGTAGGGGTATTTGCGGGAGGAGACCGGCATGTCCTCGATGGTGAGCTTTTCCAAGAGTTTTTTCCGCGAGGTGGCCTGCTTGGCCTTGGAGGCGTTGGAGCTGAAACGCTGGATAAAGGCCTTGAGTTCCTCGGCCTTGGCGCTGGCCTTCTTGGCCTCGCTCTCCTTCTGCCGGAAGTGGAGCTGGCTCGCCTGCTGCCAGAAGTCGTAGTTGCCGACATAGGCCGTGATCTTGCCGTAGTCGATATCCGCCATGTGGGTACAGACCTGGTTGAGGAAATGGCGGTCGTGGGAGACGATGATCACCGTGTTCTGGAAACGGGAGAGGAATTCCTCCAGCCAGGTGATGGTCTTGATGTCGAGCTGGTTGGTGGGCTCGTCGAGGAGCAGGATGTCGGGGTTGCCGAAGAGGGCCTGGGCCAGGAGCACCCGCACCTTGTCGTTGCCGTCCAGTTCCTTCATCCGCTTCTGGCGCAGCTCCTCCGGGATGCCCAGGCCGCTCAGGAGCACCGCCGCCTCGGCCTCGGCCTCGTAGCCGCCCAGTTCGCCGAAGAGGGTTTCGAGTTCACCGGAGCGCACGCCGTCCTCCTCGCTGAAGTCCGCCTTGGCATAGAGGGCCTCCCGCTCGGCCATGATCGTGTAGAGCTTCATGTGCCCCATGACGACGGTATCGAAGACCGTGTGCTCGTCAAAGGCGAACTGATCCTGGTTGAGCATGGCGATGCGCTCTTTCGGCCCCTTGACGATCTCGCCCCGGTCCGGTTCGCGCAGGCCGGCCAGGATCTTCAGAAAGGTGGACTTGCCGGCGCCGTTGGCCCCGATCAGGCCGTAGCAGTTGCCAGGGGTGAACTTGATGTTGACGTCCTGGAAGATGACCCTCTTGCCGTAGGCGAGGGAGACATTGGCTGCGGTGATCATAAGCGGACCTCATGGGAAAAAAGGCCGACAGGAAGGGCCTGTGGCCGGGATACAGCGTGGGGCAAAACGATGGCGGACAAAAAAAGACCCCGCACGCTTGCGCGGCGGGGTCTTTTCATGGTCGGTATCAGCGCTTACTGCTGGACGACGTTGGCTGCGGCCGGACCCTTCGGGCCCTCAACCACATCGAAGGTCACCCGGGCGCCTTCCTTCAAGGACTTGAAACCCTGAGCCTGGATCGCGGTGTGATGCACGAAGACATCCTTGCCGCCGTCCTGCTCGATGAAGCCAAACCCCTTGGAATCGTTGAACCATTTTACTGTTCCTGCTGCCATCTTGTACTACTCCTTTGTACTCGGTTCCCTTGGGAACCACTTTGTAATATGCCGGATCATCCTAATATGAACTCGGCAATCAGTTTTGTCGCCAAAACTGATAAAAAGACTCTCTATGCCACTGGGGCAGACCACTTTTTCCAGGTGCCTGTTTCATGATCTTGGGGCCGGGGAGGCTCTTGAAATCTGCCTGTGTGGCCCATCATGCTCGGCAGGTTCTTCGACGGCAACGAACGATGCAAGAAGACAACGTAGGTGAGCGAGGAGGTGCTGCTAAGAATGCACGTGTATGTAGTAGTGCTGCATATAATACCCTGTTTTTCAGAAAATACAAGGAAATAAATTGCACTGGCAAATTGACTGATTGCCGATCCCTGCAAAAGGGGTAGAATAGCGGGATCATCCCTATCCCTGTTTCGAGAGCATCCCCTTGGCCACCACCACCAACCCCACCCCCCTCGACACCCTGCGCACCATCTTCGGTTACAGCGAATTTCGCCAGCACCAGGAGGCCATCATCGACGGCCTGATCCGGGGCGAGGATGCCTTTGTCCTCATGCCCACCGGCGGCGGCAAGTCCCTGTGCTACCAGATCCCGGCCCTGCACCGGGCCGGGGTGGGGATCGTGGTGAGCCCGCTCATCTCGCTGATGCAGGACCAGGTGAGCGCCCTCAAGGAGAATGGGGTGCGGGCCGCCTTCTACAACTCCACCCTCGGCGCCGGCGAGGCCCGCGAGGTGCTCGGCCGGCTCCACAAGGGCGAACTCGACCTCCTGTACATCGCGCCGGAACGCTTGATGGGCAGCGACTTCCTGGAGCGGCTGGCCGGGGTGCCCATTGCCCTTTTTGCCATCGACGAGGCGCACTGCGTGTCGCAATGGGGCCACGATTTCCGCCCGGAATACCGGGAACTCGGCCGCCTGCGCACCCTCTTCCCCACCATCCCGCTGATCGCGCTCACCGCCACGGCGGAGCACCAGACCAGGGCCGACATCGTGGCCCGCCTCGATCTCAAGGCGGCCCGCGCCTACATCGCCGGCTTCGACCGGCCCAACATCCGCTACACCGTCATGGACAAGCAGAAGCCCAGGGAGCAGTTGCTCGCTTTGCTCGCCGGGCGCCATGACGAGGCAGGGATCGTTTACTGCCTGAGCCGCAAACGGGTGGAGGAGGTGGCGGACCATCTGGCTGCGGCGGGCATTGGCGCGGCGGCCTATCATGCCGGCCTGCCCCCCGAAGAGCGCCGTCGGGTGCAAGAGGCCTTTTTGCGGGACAATCTCCAGGTGGTGGTGGCCACCGTGGCCTTTGGCATGGGCATCGACAAGCCAAACGTCCGTTTCGTGATCCACTACGACCTGCCCAAGAACATCGAAGGCTACTATCAGGAGACCGGCCGGGCCGGCCGCGACGGCCTGCCCGCCGAGGCAATACTCCTCTTCGGCTACGGCGACATCGCGGTGGCGCGGGGCCTCATCGAGCTGGGCAGGAACCCCGAGCAGAAACGGATCGAAATCCACAAATTGAATGCCATGGCCGCCTTTGCCGAGGCCAGGAGCTGCCGGCGCCAGGTGCTGCTCGGCTACTTCGGCGAACAGCTCCCCGAGCCCTGCGGCAACTGCGACATCTGCCTCGACCCGCCCGAACTCTTCGACGTCACCGACGAGGCGCGCAAGGCCCTCTCCTGCGTCTATCGGGTGGGGCAGCGCTTCGGCATCAACCACGTCATCGATGTGCTGCGCGGCTCCCAGGGCGAACGGATTCTCTCCCTGGGGCACCACCGTCTCTCCACTTACGGCATCGGCAAGGAGCAGCCCAAGGAATTCTGGGCCAGCCTGCTCCACCACCTGGTGCACCACGGCTACCTGTTTCAGGACGTGGCCGACTACTCGGTGCTCAAACTCACCGACGCGGCCCGGCCCCTGCTCAGGGGCGAGGCGCAACTCACCATGGCCAGACCGCGGGCCAGGGTGGGCACGACCAGAAAGAAGGGGCCGAAAAACCTCGCCGGCCTCGGTTACGACGAAGCACTTTTTGAAAAACTGCGCCGCCTGCGCAAGGAACTGGCCGATCAGTCCGGCGTGCCGCCCTTCGTGGTCTTCGGCGACAAGACCCTCATCGAGATGGCGGCCTATCGCCCCAAGGATGACGCCGCGCTGCTGACCATCCACGGAGTGGGGGCCCGCAAGCTCGAAACGTACGGCCCTGCCTTTCTCAAGGTGCTTAACGAGGACTAAAAAGTAGGAGCGGCTTCAGCCGCGACACGGCGCCGGCCGGGATTGGTCGCGGGTAAACCCGCTCCTACGATCCCATGGCTGAAATTTCTACATTGGTACAAAAGATGCCCCATACCAACACCGGCCGGCCGGGCAAGGTGCTTAAC
>JBFLYY010000107.1:0-5235 GCA_040756495.1 Thermodesulfobacteriota bacterium
GCTGGGGTATTGGTCGCTCTCCGCCTTCCTCAAGCATCAGGTGAAGGAGGCGGTCAACTTCGTCGGCAACTTCAAGCGGGAGATCGTCAGCGAGGCGCGGCGCCGCCAGGTGGACGGCCTGATCTGCGGCCATGTCCACCATGCCTCCTACGAGGAGCTGGGCGGGGTCATCTATACCAACACCGGCGACTGGGTCGAGAGCTGCACCGCGCTGGTGGAGAACTTCGACGGCAAACTCCAGATCATCCACTGGGCAGAGGAGCATGCCCTGATCTTCGACGAGCGGAGCCATCTCGCCGCCCGGGAAACCTATGCGCATTGCTATCGTCACCGACGCCTGGCACCCTCAAGTTAGCGGGGTGGTCACCACCTACACCGCCACCATTGCCCGCCTCAAGGCAAGAGGCCACGAGGTGCTGGCGGTCACCCCGGCGGAGTTCCCCACCGTTCCCTGTCCCACCTATCCCGAGATTCCGCTGGCCCTTTTCCCTGGCCGCGAGCTGCGGCGGCGTCTTGCGGCCTTTCGTCCCGAGGCGGTCCACATCGCCACCGAGGGGCCGCTCGGCTGGGCCGCCCGCGCCCTTTGCCGCCGCGGGGGAATCGGTTTCACCACCGCCTACCATACCCGTTTCCCGGAGTACGTCCGGCTGCGCTGGCCTGTGCCGCTCTCCCTTCTCTACCGGGGGGTGCGGCGCTTTCATGCCCCGGCGGTCCGCACCATGGTGGCCACGGACGATCTGCACCAGGAACTGGCCGCCCGCGGCTTCGGCCATCTCTGCCGCTGGTCGCGCGGGGTGGACACCGAGCTGTTCCGGCCGCGGGACAAGGGCTATCTGCCGGGATCGCGGCCCATTGCCATGTACATGGGACGGGTGGCGGTGGAGAAGAACATCGAGGACTTTCTGCGCCTTGCGCTGCCGGGCACGAAATACGTGGTGGGCGATGGTCCGGCGCGGCAGGAGCTTGAGCAGCGCTATCCGGCGGTGCGTTTCGTCGGCATGAAGCACGGCGAGGAGCTTGCCTGCCACCTGGCTGCCGCCGATCTCTTCGTCTTCCCGAGCCGCACCGACACCTTCGGAGTGGTGCTCCTGGAGGCCATGGCCTGCGGGGTGCCGGTGGCCGCCTATCCGGTGACCGGGCCGCGCCAGAGCGTGCGCGATGGGGTGAACGGCTATCTCGACGAAGACCTCGGCCGCGCGGCCCGCCGCGCCCTCACCCTGAATGGCGCCCGCTGCCGCGAGAGCGCCCTCGCCTTTTCCTGGGAGTCCTGCACCGACCAGTTCTACGCGCAGCTGCACCGGATCACCCCGGCCGAGCAGCGGGCGGAGGCGCCTGCCTGGGCGCCCTTGCGCCGATAAGGGCGGGGGCGATTATTTGCTTGATTATTTTGCGTGCTTCATCGAAGATTTTTCCATGTGGTCCGATGCGATTTTCCCCACGCCTTCCTCCCCATCCTCATCACCCAAGGAGCCTTCATGCCGAAGCGGAAGAAGCTTTTCGTGCTGGACACCAATGTAATCCTGCACGACAGTTCCTGCATCTACCAGTTTGACGAACACGATGTGGTGATCCCGATTCCGGTCCTCGAAGAACTCGACCAATTCAAGAAAGGCAACGACTCCCTCAACTTCCACGCCCGCGAGTTCGCCCGCTCGCTGGACGGGTTGAGCAACGACAAGCTCTTCAACGGCGGGGTGCCCATCGGCGCGGGCCGCGGCAAGGTGAGCATCAAGCTCGACCGCGAGATGCACGCCGATCTGGCGGTCAATTTCTCCGCCCAGAAGACCGACCACCATATCCTGAACATCGCCTACCATCTCTCCCGGGAAAACCGGGTGCGCCAGGTGATCCTGGTCACCAAGGACGTCAATCTGCGGATGAAGGCCAAATCGGTGGGCCTCCTGGCCGAGGATTACAAGACCGACCACGTCAAGGATCTCACCGCCCTCTACCGTGGTCACAGCGTGCAGGAAGGGGTGCCGGAACAGGTCTTCGCCCACCTCTTCAACGGCACCGCGGACTGCGACGCCGCCGAGCTTCCGGTCTCCCGGCAACTGGTGGCCAACGAGTACATGATCCTCCGCAACGGCGTCAAGTCGGCGCTGGGGATCTACGATGCGGCCAGCCACCGGATCCGGCGCGTGGACCGGGCGATCTCCTACGGCGTCATGCCGAAGAACGCCGAGCAGACCTTTGCCCTCGACGCCCTTTTGAACCGCGACATCCAGCTGGTGACCATCACCGGCAAGGCCGGCACCGGCAAGACCCTGCTCGCCCTCGCTGCCGCCTTGAAGCGCAAGAAGGAGTATCGCCAGATCTTCATGGCCCGGCCGGTGGTGCCGCTTTCCAACAAGGATTTGGGCTACCTGCCCGGCGACGTGCACTCCAAGCTTGAGCCTTACATGCAGCCGCTTTTCGACAACCTCGGCGTCATGCAGTTCACCGAGGAGGAGAAGGGGGGCCGCAGCATCAACGAACTGCTCGCCGAAAAAAAGCTCGTCATCGCGCCGCTCGCCTATATCCGCGGCCGTTCCCTGGTGCAGGTCTTCTTCATCGTGGACGAGGCGCAGAACCTCACCCCCCACGAGGTCAAGACCATCATCACCCGGGCCGGCGAAGGAACGAAGATCGTCTTCACCGGCGACATCTTCCAGATCGACCACCCCTATCTGGACAGCCATTCCAACGGCTTAAGCTACCTCATCGAGAAGATGCAGGGCCAGAAGCTCTACGCCCACATCAACCTCGAAAAGGGCGAGCGCTCGGAACTGGCCGAACTGGCCAGCAACCTCCTCTAGCCGTCCTGGGTGCCGGCGGGTTTCCCTTGTGGTGCCGCGCCCGGAAGCGCGGACGCCAGCCGCGCGCTTTTTCCCCTCCTCCTTCTTCGTGCCTCGGCGCTTCTTGCCCTGTCCGCCGAACCGGCAGGTTCGCCGTGGCGCGTTGTTGTCCGGTTGGAGCAGGGCGTGGATTTTCAGTTTGCAAGGTTGTTTTTGACGTGCTACGGTGGCGCCAAGAATTGTGCTGGCGCGGCCGGGTGGCCGCGCTGGCGTTGCCCCGTCGTGACGGGTGCTGGAGGCAGGTTCTCCGGGAGTTGGCGATGGCGTTACCTCAGGTGAGCGTTTACATCCTCGATGACGAGCTGGTCACCGTCCGGCGGCTGGTGCAGGCCCTGGGGCGGGACGGCTACGAGGTGGAGGGTTTTGTCACCGCCGCCGAGGCCATGACCCGCATTGCCGAGCGGGCGCCGGACGTGCTGGTGACCGATGTCCGCCTCGGCGACGCCAATGCCCTGGATCTGCTCCAGCAGGTCACCGGCCTGGCGCCGCAGACGATGATCATTCTCATGACCGGCTATGCCTCCATCAGCCAGGCGGTGGAGGCGATCAAGGGCGGCGCCTTCCATTACCTGGCCAAGCCCTTCCGGCTGGAAGAGCTGCGGCAGACCATCCGCGAGGCCCTGCAGGCCAAGCAGGCGCGCTTGGACCAGGGGCGGCCCGAGGCGGAAGGGAGTGCCGGTGGCGACCGCTTCGGCGAGATCATCGGCCGGTCGCCGGCCATGCAGGAGATCTTCAAGACCATCCGCCAGGTGGCCCCCCTCAACTGCAACGTCCTCATCCAGGGCGAATCCGGCACCGGCAAGGAGCTGGTGGCCCGGGCGCTCCACGCCAACAGCGAGCGCGCCAGCAAACCCTTCATCCCTTTCAACTGCGGCGCCTTCAGCCTCGACCTGGTGGCCAACGAACTCTTTGGCCACGAGAAGGGCGCCTTCACCGGCGCGGTCGGCACCAAGCTCGGCCTGCTGGAGGCGGCCAACGGCGGCACGGTCTTCCTCGACGAAATCGGCGAGATGCCGGTGGCCATGCAGATCAAGCTGCTGCGCGTCATCCAGGAACGCATTCTCCTGCGGGTGGGCGGCGTCACCCCGGTGGCCATCGACGTGCGGGTGATCGCGGCGACCAACCGCGATTTGGAAAAGATGGTGGCGGCCGGCGAGTTCCGCCAGGATCTCTACTACCGCCTCAAGGTCGTGCTCATGGAATTGCCGCCGCTCAGGCAGCGCAGCGAGGATATCCCCCTCCTGGTCCACCATTTCGTCTCCCTGGTCGCCGCCCAGTTCGGCAAGCCGGCGCCGGAGGTGGGGGCCGATTTTCTGGAGGCGCTGGTTTCCTATCCCTTCCCCGGCAACGTCCGCGAACTGCAGAACATCGTCGAGCGGGCCGTGGCCCTGGCCCAGGAGCCGGCGCTCTCCCCGAGGGATCTGCCGCCCGACATCTTCCTCACCGAAACCCGTCCCGCCCCGCCGGAGATGATGACCGACCACCTGAAGCTGCTGGAACAGGAACACATCTTCGAGGTCTATCGCCGGACCGGCTTCAACCAGACCGAAACCGCGAAGCTGCTCGGCATCTCCCGCACCACGCTGTGGCGGCGGCTCAAGGAGTGCCACCTGATCCCGGACAAGAAATAGTCCTCGTTCCGGTTCTCCTGTTTCAAATCGAAACTTGTGTTTCATCTGTTGAAATCCAAGCAAATCAAGAGGTTGCGCATTTGCTGTTGCAACGGTGAACAGCGCCCTCTCCCCTGCTCCTCCCTCGTTTTCCCGTAGTATCGCAAAAACAGCAAGATAGATCGTTGGCACGGTTAGTGCTAAAGGGGCGACTGAAATTGATGCCCCACCGACGTGGCGTCTCGACCTGGAAGAGAGGAGTCGCATGACCGCCGGGATTGCCCTTCTGCTGAAAGGCTCCAGTGCCGATCTTTCCGCCACCCTCCATGCCATCGAACTGGCGAAGCGGACCACCGGAATCGTGCATGCCGTCTTCGTCGAGAAAAAGGAGGAGGCAGGGAGGGTCGCGGCCAAGGCCCGCGAGAGCGGACGGCGTATCGAGCAGTTCGTGGCGCTGGCCCGCTGGCTGGGAGATGCGGAACGGGTGATTGTCCACATCCACAAGCTGGAAAGCCTGGCCGACGATCTTCTGGTTCGCTTCTGCTGCGCCAACCGGATTTTCTGCCTGGTGCTCGGCGCCGGCGACCGCGCGGCGACCGAGCGGAAGGCCGCCTGGCTCGAGCGTTTCCGGCGGCGGATTTCCGGCGAACGGGACTGGTTTCTGCCGGCTCCCTGGTCCGTCATCATCGAGCCGTGGGAGGAGCCGGTTTTCGAGCAGGTCATCAACCGATTGAAAAAGGGGGCCTGGAGCACTGCCGCCATCAGCAGCCTGGCCGGCAGCCTGCGCC
>JBFLYY010000108.1:0-4707 GCA_040756495.1 Thermodesulfobacteriota bacterium
CGCGGCGAAGAAGGCCCCCGCCAAGAAGGCGGCTCCGGCAAAAGCGGCAGCGACCAAGTAGCGCCCCTCTTCGCCGGCGCCGTGCCCGCCCTGTGCGAGGCGCGGCAGAGAACGAAAGGACGAGGCCATCCCTGGCGGATGGCCTCGTCCTTTTTTTGTCTCATGGCGCCAGCAGGGAGTGGAGCATTGCCGGCAGCGGCGCGCTATAGCTCAGCCTTGCCGCCGTGGCGGGATGGGTGAAGGTAAGGCGGCTCGCGTGGAGCGCCTGGCGCGGGAGGCGCAGGCGCTCCCCATCGGCGGCGGTCAGTTGGTCGTCGATGAAGCGGAGAAAAAGCGTTTCGTCCACGCCGTAGAGTTTGTCGCCCACCACCGGAAAACCCAAGGCCAGCAAGGTGGCGCGGATCTGGTGGCAGCGGCCGGTAAGTGGCCGGGCCATGAGCAGAGTGAGGCCGTTTTGCGTCGCCAGTCGCGTGAATCCGGTGGTACACGCCTTGGCGGCAAGGGGCGGCTGTGCCTGAAAGAAGCGCATCTTCTTGCGCACCGCGCTTTTTAGGTCCGGTGCGAGCCAGCCGGTCGCCGTGCTTTCCCGGTGCGGAAATTCTCCTTCGACCACCACCAGATATTCCTTGTCGATCTGCTGCATCGCGAACTGGGTGGCCAGGTGGCGCGCGGCGTCCCGGTGCCTGGCAACGACGATTACCCCCGAGGTTTCGCGGTCGAGCCGATTGGCGAACAAGGGCCGGGCGAGGTCGTGGCGTTCCCTGAGCAGCGCCCAGAGCGTGTGGCGGAAGTAGCGTCCGCCCGGATGGCAGGGAAGGGGCGCGGGCTTGTCGAGCACGAGCAGATCGGCATCCTCGTGGAGTACCGTGTAGTCGGTGGCGACGGCTGGCTCCGCGAA
This sequence comes from Thermodesulfobacteriota bacterium, assembly GCA_040756495.1. Taxonomy (GTDB): domain Bacteria; phylum Desulfobacterota; class Desulfobulbia; order Desulfobulbales; family Desulfurivibrionaceae; genus JAJZRJ01. The sequence goes on from JBFLYY010000108.1 coordinate 899, forward strand.
GGGCAGGGGATGATACGTCACCTCGTCGCCGCTGGCGAGTGGCTGTTCCGCGGCGGCCAAGGCACCATTGACCAGCAGACGCCCTGTCGCGATTTCCTCGTGCCACGCGGCGCAATCGCGATAGGTGAAGCGGCGGGCGAGAAAGTCGATGAACCGGCATCCCGCGTCCATGGCGGAAATGCGTACCGCCAGCTGGCGGGTTGGGGATGGCGGCGCTGTCACCGTTGTCCTCGTCGTGCCCGAAGGGGCGCGTTACGCCGGCACATAGACCGCATACCCCCTTGGCGCGGCAAAAAGCTGGACCCAGCCGGCGTCGCCGGTTCGCTGGTCCAGCGGTTTGTTGAGGTCGTGTCCCCACCAGGCCGCGCAGGTCAGGGAGGTGTTCGTCCACTGCGTCCGCACCCAGATGCCGCGCCAGGCGACCGGGTCGGTGTTGATTACCACCACCAGCCCCTTTTGCGTCTGATGGCCGTGGCGTTGCGCGACGTAGAGACGGTTGTCGCAGTAAAGCAGCGTCGTCCCGCCGCCCGCGTAGTCGCGATGGATCCGGCAGAGCTGGTCGATGCCGTTGGCACTGCCCGCCAGCGCCAGGCCGTAGTTGTAATAGTCCTTCCAGAAGACGCAGGGCACGCCTTCGTGGGTCAGGATGAAGGCGTAGGCAAGCAGCTTGTCGGCGACAATGGGCTGGCTGCGGTCGGTGTCGTGGTTGTCGCAGAAGGTGACGCTGTGCAGGGGGGCGTCGAACACGAGGCCGCTGCCCCACAGGCGGCGCAGGTCATAGGCGGGATTGTCGCACATCTCGCGCAGCGCGTAGAAGAGCGGGAAGTCGAAGGCGGAACAGGACCAGCGCACGTAAGCGAGATAGCCCTTGATTGCCTCCTTGCTGCCATCCCAGTACTCGGCCACGCCGAAACACTTTTGCCATTCCTGGATGCTCTGCACGATCCAGGAGTCGTAGTACTTGACCGCATCGTAACGGAAGCCGTCGTAGCCGATTCCGGCCTGCCGGTCTCTCAGAAAGCGGATGTACTCCATCACGCCGAGATAGGTGTAGGGGTTGTCGTGGCAGAGGTCCGGCAGCTCGTAGCCTTCCAGGTCGCCGTAGAAGGCGCCGGCGTCGGCGGAGGAGTATTCGCAGGGATGGAAAAAGGTCCAGTCGCGGGGAAACTTGCCGGACGCCGGCAGATACTTCGACCGCAGCTCCCTGCCGGTAAGGGGATTCAATTCCTTTGCATCGCCGATGTCGCAGTGGTTCAGGACCGCGTCGGCGATGACCGTCATGCCGTGATCGTGCGCGCTCTGCACCAGGGCGCGCAGTTCGGCACCGGAGCCGAACCAGGTCTTGATCCCGCCCTTCTGGTCGAACTCGCCGTGGTCGTAATAGTCGTACGGCGCGTAGCCCATGCTGTCGATGTGGCTCGATTTGGCCGAGGGCGGCAGCCACAGCCCCGTGATGCCGATTGCCGCCAGGCCGGCGAGCCTGGTTTGCAGGTGCGTCCACCAGGCCCCAGCCTTTCCCTCGGCCTGCGGACAGTCCCAATAGAAGGTTTGCATCAGTCGCATGGCAGCCTCCTCATCGTTCTGGTCGTCTTTTTCGCAAGGTGGGCGGAACCGGCCGCCGTGGGCGGCGTAGTCCTATTCTAGCAAGATCCGGCTTTGGTCTCAAGCGACAAGTCTATTCGGTGTTAGGCGAATGGCGCGTCTTTTTCCCGACGGCGCGGCTGGCTGGCCCTGGCGGCGATTTTGCTTTTGCTTGACTTGCGGAGTCAGGGCAGGGAAAATACTCCTAACTCATTAAAGTGTCTGCCGGGCGCCGGAATGGCCGGTGCCTCCGAATACCAGAAGGGGGAATCCGTTATGACGAGATGGAAGGGTTTCAGGAACGGCGTGCTGTTGTTCTTCCTGGCGGGGAGCGCGTTTTTCGCCGGTTGCGCAGGCCTCGGGACGGAGCGGCACGAAGTGGCCGCGCCGCCGCAGGCCGGCTGCACCCAGGCCAACACCGCGGTCAGGGATTACTTCAGCCGCATCAACTCGGCCCCGCCGGAATTGGTGAAGCTGCTCACCCTCTTCCCCAAGGGCGGGGATATCCACAACCATCTCTCCGGCACGGTGATGCCGGAAGACTACATCGCCATGGGGACAGCGGCGGGCGACTGCTATGATCCGCAGGGCTATGCCATCACCAGACCGCCCTGCTCCGTCCCCGCCAATCCGCCGTTGTCGCAGGCCGGCCCGGCCGACCGGCAGAACCTGATCAACACCCTTTCGATGAACGATTTTGGCTATCCCGACATCCAGTCCGGCCACGACCATTTCTTTGCCACCTTCGGCAAATTCGGCACGGTCTCGGGCGTCAGCCAGGGCCCCATGCTGGCGAAACTCCTGCAGCAGGCCGATGGCGACAGTGTCGATTACGTGGAAACCATGATGTCGTTTCAGGCGCAGGCCGTGACCACCCTGTCCGACAGCCTCCGGCAGCGCTACCCGCTGACCGGCCCTTACTACACGGACAAACGCTACTATCAGGAGATGTACGACTACCTCCTCTCCCAGGGCCTTGCCCAGGCGGTGGCCATGGCGAGGATGGATCTCAGCCGCTCCGTGAATCAGGCGCGCGGCCTTCTCGGCTGCGGCACTCCCAAGCCGGACCCGGCCTGCGCGGTTTCCTTCAGGTTCCTGGCGGAGGTGAACCGCAATGCCGATCTGGCCAAGGTATTCACCCAGACGGCGCTCTCCTTCCTGCTGGCCAAGGAGGACGACCGGGTGGTGGGCGTGAACCTGGTGAGCGGCGAGGATCTCCCCACGTCCATGCAGGATTTCGTCCCCCAGATGGCGATCTTCGGCTACCAGCACACCATTCTGCCGCAGGTCAACATCGCCCTCCATGCGGGCGAGATCACCCCCTGCTTTGTCGGCGCCGGCAACCCGGCATTGAAGGACCACCTGACCGCCTCGATTGCCGCCGGGGCGAAACGGCTCGGCCACGGCATCTCCTTCGCCTTTCTCGACAGCCAGGGGAAGGACGAGGTGGTGGGTATGATGCGGCAGCAGAACACCCTGGTGGAGGTGCCGATGACCAGCAACGCCCAGATCCTGGGGATCGCCGGCAACGACCATCCCTTCCCGCAGTACTTCCGCGACAATCGCCTGCCAACGGCGTTCGCCACGGACGACGAGGGTGTCTCCCACACCAACTACACGGTCGAGTGGATTTACGCCGCGCTGCAATACGGCCTGCGCTACGAGGAACTGGTGGCCCTGGCGCGCTTCAGCCTCCAGTACAGCTTCCTGCCGGGAGCGCCGTTGTGGCAGGACGTGCGGGCCGCGAGGATCGTGGCCCAATGCGCCGGCGTCGTGCCCGGCAGCCCCAACCCTCCCGAGTCCTGCCGCAGCTTCTTGCAGCAGAGCGAAAAGGCCGGCCAGCAGTGGGGGCATGAGGCGGCCCTGGCCCGTTTCGACCAGGAACACGGCGACCGCCTCCGGCGGTATGCCGGCAGCAGTTCTTCGCCCTGCGTGCCGCAAGGAGAACGCCGGCCAGGTAAAGACAAAGCCCGCAACCATGGCTGGTTGCGGGCTTTGTGATGACCGGTGTGCCGCATCACGCATCATAGCGGACAATACTCTGCCCGGCAAGCCGTGCAATCCGTTTGACAGTGCTACCTTGCCCGGCTATAACAAATCTATCTTGCCTGAACCATTGAGATTTCGCGGAGCGGCGGGTTTCGTTTCCATTCTGGTGACTCCTGCTGTGTTGTTCAAAGAGAAACAGGCGCCGACGTGTCCGAGAAAGAAGTCAATGCCAACCGTGC
>JBFLYY010000109.1:0-4007 GCA_040756495.1 Thermodesulfobacteriota bacterium
CGCCTCCCGGATCAGTTCCGGCTGTTCCGGCGCCCGTTCCAGCACGCTGTTCTGCATCGTCTCTTCCTTGATCCGATACTGGCTCACCGACTGCCGTTCGTTGAGGATGGTGAGACAGCCGTTCCTGATGTAGCCGAGGCGCTGATAGGTGCTGATGAAGGCACGCGGTATGAAGTCCGGCCGCAGGATATCCTGGCCGAAAAGTTTGGTCTCGTAGTTCCAGTGCAGGAGTCCCAAGAGCGTCGGCACCACGTCGATCTGGCTGGCGAGCGTGGTGTTGATGCCCGGCGCGATTCTGCCCGGGGCGTAGAAGATGAGCGGGATGTGGTAGCGATGCACCGGCAGTTCCTGACTGCCGGCACTGCCGGCGCAGTGGTCCGCCACGATGACGAAGACCGTGTTCCGGAACCAGGGATGCTGCCGCGCCTCCTCGATGAAGCGACTGATGGCGTAGTCCGTGTACTTGACCCCGCCGTTGCGGCCGGTGTGGGAGGGAATGTCCACCTTGCCCTCCGGATAGGTGAAGGGGCGATGGTTGGAGGTGGTCATCAGATAGCCGAGGAAGGGTTTGCCCTGGGCGTGGGAGGCGTCGAACTCCTTGAGCGCCCGGCGATAGAGATCCTCGTCGCAGACGCCCCAGATGTTGGCAAAGGTGATCTCGTTCGCTTGCAGATCGCTCCGGTCGATCACCTGAAAGCCGTTGCCGCCGAAATAGGCATTCATGTTGTCGAAGTAGCCAAAGCCACCGTAGAGGAACTTGGTGTCGTAGCCGCGCTCCTTGAAGAGAGCGCCCAGCGAGAAGAGGTGGTCGTTGTTCGGCCGCCGGACAATGGCCTGCCCCGGCGTGGGCGGCTCGGAGAGGGTTACCGCCTCCATGCCGCGCACCGTGCGCGTGCCGGTGGCGTAGAGGCTCTTGAAGAGGAGCCCCTGGCCGGCGATTCGGTCGAGGTTGGGGGTGAGTCCCTCCTGGTTGCCGAAGGAGCCGAGATATTCGGCGCTCAGACTTTCCACCATGACGAACACCACGTTGGGACGTTCCTCCGCTCCGGTGCCGGTCACGATCCTGGTCAGTTCTTCCGGCTTTTGCCCGGCAAAGCGGCTGTTGCCCTGGCGCAAAAGGGGCCTGAGGCCGGCCAAGGCGGTCTTGTCGTCGATGTTGAGGTAGAAGGTCCGGTAATCGAGGGAGTTGCCGCGAAAGGCGGCAAAGAGCTGATAGAGGCCATTCTCCGCCAGTTCCTTTTCGTAGCGGTTGCGCACGGCGGCATCGGCCGGGCTCGACACCCCGAAAAAGGCGAGAAGCGGCAGCAAGAGAAAGACGAATGCGGCGACCGTTCGTTGGCGGAGTCGGGCAACATCGTCTGCTGCCAGCCGCTCCTTGGCGACGATCCGCTCCAGGCGCGGACGCAGGACGAGAAAGAGAAGGGCGCTGGCGATTCCGATTCCGGTGAGCAGTTTGGGGATGGGGTAGGATTCGGTGATGTTGCCGATCACCTCATGGGTGTAGACGAGATAATCCACGGCGATGAAGTTGAAGCGCACCCCGAATTCGTCCCAGAAAAGCCATTCCGCCATGGCCAGGAAGCCAAGAGCATAGATGAAGGCGAAGAAGGCCGGGTAGAGAACGAGGCGGTGCCAGCGGCTCTGCAACAGGCGGCGGGGCGTCACGAGCAGGTAGAGGGCCAGCGGAATCGCGAGGTAGAGGCCGCTGGCCAGATCGTAGAAAAGACCGATGCCGAAGATGGTCAACAGGGTGAGGGGGGAATGGTCGATCTGCGACCAGCTCTGCATGGTGAGTGCGAGGCGGGTGGCAAGGGAGATCCCCGCATGGAGCAGAAGGGCCAGGGCGAGGAGCTGGAAGCGGGGCGGGACAACGAGGGAAAAGGGAAGACGAATTGCCGAAAGCCGCACTGTTCTTGGGCAGTGGGCCAACAGAGACTTGGGCATGGGCAGAACCTCCGGGCTGCGGCGGCCCTGGGATGAGGTCCGCCGTTCAGGTGGTTTGCCCGGAACATACCGAAGCGATCATTACCCAGAGATTGCCGGAACATTACAGTGCTGCAATGTGTGCCACAGCGTCGTACTTGTTTTCGTCGCGCGGAAAGGAGGTCAGGGGGCGGAGGGTCTTGTGGCCGGGAGGTGGACGGTAAAAATGGCCCCCTGGGCCGGTCGGCTGGAGACGGAGATGGTACCGCGGTGGGCCTGCACCACGGCCTTGGCCAGGCTCAAACCGAGGCCAAGGCCGCGCTGGGAGCGGCTGGCATCGGCCCGGTAGAGTCGATCGAAGATATGGGGCAGATCCTCTTCCCTGATGCCCACCCCGGAGTCGGCCACGCCGATGACCACCTCTTCCCCCTGCGGGTGGGCGGCAATTTCGACGCGCCCGTTGGCCGGCGTGTATTTGACCGCGTTGTCGAGCAGGTTGGCCACTACCTGGCGCAGTCGCCCGGGATCGGCAACGACAAAAAGGTCGGCCGCCACCTTGGTGGTGAGGCGCACCCCTTTTTCCTCGGCCACATACTGATAGAGTTCCGCCACCTCGGCGAGCAGGGCGCAGAGATCGACACGTTCCAGCCGGAGTTGGATGACGCCGGTCTCTGCCTCGGAAATGTCCATCAGGGTGTTGAGCATGCTCACGAGGCGTTCCGATTCCTCGGCGCAGTCCATGAGAGCCTCGCGCAGCGAGTCGGCACTGGCGCCGTTGTCTTGCAGGGCTGTCTCCACCGTGCCGCGCAACCGGGTGAGCGGGGTGCGGAGATCGTGGGCCACGTTGTCGAGCGCCGCCCGCATGCCGGCAATGAGTTGCTCGATTTTTTCAAGGAGGGTGTTGAAGAGGAGGGCCAGCTCGTCGAGTTCGTCGCCGGTATGGCTGCGGGGGGCGCGGGCGTCGAGCTTGCCGGTGTCCACGCCCCGGCGCACCGTGCTGGTCAGGTCGCGAACCGGGCGCAGCGCCCGGAAGGCAAGGAGGAAACCGCCGGCAAAGCCGAGCAGGATCATGGGCAGGGTGATCCCGGTAAAGATGCGGCGGAAACGTTCCAGCAGTTTTTCCCGTTCCTCCGTGCCCTTGCCGACCTGGAGCACGAAACCGCCCTCAAGCTTTTTGCTCGTAACCTGCAAGCTGCCGAGCCCCGCATTGCTGTGCCACTGTTGCCAGGTGCCGGGTTGCAACGTGCCGGCCTTGGTTTCGATTTCGGCAAGGTAGATCTCCTGCCAGCGATGGGGCACGGTCAGGAAGAGAGTGGCGTTGTCCGGCCCGGTGATGCGGATGAAAAATCCGGTGTCCTCGTTGCTGCTCCGTTCGATCTCCGCCTCGTGGAGCAAGGCATCAAGGGAGGCATGTTGGGCCTGAAGCGCATATTCCTTCAGTTTGGTCTCGATCATCTCCCGGTCTTTTTCCTGGATGGAGGCGCCGAGAAGAAGGTAGGCGAAGAGAAAGAGGATGAGCGAACTGGCGATGAAGATGGCGGAATACCAAAGAGCCAGGCGAAAGCCGGCGCCCCGCAGCAATCGGTCAATCGCCTTGAAGGACATAGCCGACTCCGCGGATGGTCCGGATCAATTTACGGGGGAAATCGCGGTCGATCTTGTTGCGCAGCCGGCAGACCAGGACATCCACCACATTGGTCTGCGGGTCGAAGTTGTAGTCCCACACATGTTCAAGAATCATGGTCTTGGAGAGCGCCTGGCCGGCGTGCTGCATCAGGTATTCGAGCAGGGCGAACTCCCTGGGCTGCAACTCGATTTTCTCATTTCCGCGCCGAACCTCCCGCTTGAGCTTGTCCAGGACGAGATCGTGGTATTTGAGCAGGGTGTGATCGGTGACGGTGGTGCCGGTACGGCGGAGCAAGGCCTGGACCCGGGCCAGCAGCTCGCTGAAGGCAAAGGGCTTGGTGAGGTAGTCGTCGCCGCCTGCCTGGAGCCCCTTGACCCTGTCCTCCACGGTGCGTTTGGCGCTCAGGATGAGGACCGGGGTATTGATCCCCTGGCGGCGCAGTTCGTCAAGAAGCGCC
>JBFLYY010000110.1:0-3675 GCA_040756495.1 Thermodesulfobacteriota bacterium
TATTCCAACGCCGCGGGCATCGTGCCGGTGGTGGAGGCCCTGCTCGGCAAGGGCGCCGCTTTGGGCACCGTGCTTGCCTTCATGATGGCCGTCATCGCCCTGTCGCTGCCGGAGATAGTCATTCTGCGCAAGGTGCTGAAGCCCCGACTCATCGCGGTTTTTATCGGCGTGGTCGGCCTCGGCATTCTGCTGGTGGGCTATCTCTTCAACTGCATCATCTGATACGGAGAATTTTCATGGAGATCAAGGTACTGGGCCCGGGCTGCGCCAAGTGCAGCGAAACGGAAAAACTCATGCAGAGCGTGGTGGCGGAGGCAGGGGTTGCCGCCGTCATCGAGAAGATCAGCGACTTCCAGCAGATCGCCACCTTCGGGGTCTTTTCCACCCCGGCGGTGGTGATCGACGGGGTAGTCAAATGCGTGGGCAAGGTGCCGTCCAGGGCCGAGGCCTTAAGCTGGCTCGGGAAATAAACCACTCCATGGAGACAACCATGCCGGCCCCCACCAAAAAACTCTCGTTTCTCGACCAGTATCTCACCCTGTGGATCTTCCTGGCCATGTTCATCGGCGTCATGGCCGGCTACCTCTATCCGCCAATCACCGGGATCATCAACTCCTTCCAGGTCGGCACCACCAACATCCCCATTGCCATCGGCCTCATCCTCATGATGTACCCGCCCCTGGCCAAGGTGCGCTACGAGAAGCTGCACGAGGTCTTCCGCAACGGCCGGGTGCTGCTGCTGTCGCTGGTCCAGAACTGGCTCATCGGCCCGCTGCTCATGTTTCTCCTGGCCGTCACCTTCCTTTCCGGCCTTCACGAATACATGGTGGGCTTGATCCTCATCGGCCTGGCCCGCTGCATCGCCATGGTCATCGTCTGGAACGACCTGGCCAGCGGCGACACCGAGTACTGCGCCGGCTTGGTGGCCTTCAATTCCATCTTCCAGGTGCTCTTCTTCTCGCTCTACGCCTGGTTTTTCATCTCGATGCTGCCGGGCTGGCTGGGGATCGAAGGCGCGGTGGTGGAGATCTCCATGGGCCAGATCGCCGAAAGCGTCTTCATCTACCTGGGCATCCCCTTTCTCGCCGGCATGATTACCCGTTTTGTCGGGGTTAAGGCCAAGGGCGAGGCGTGGTACCAGGAAAAGCTCATTCCGAGGATCAGCCCCTTCACCCTGATCTTCCTGCTTTGCACCATCGTGGTGATGTTTTCCCTCAAGGGCGAGTACATCGTGCAACTGCCCCTGGACGTGATCCGCATCGCCGTCCCGCTTGCGGTCTATTTCCTGGCGATGTTCCTGGTCTCCTTTTTCATGTCCATGAAGGTGGGGGCGACCTACGAACAGGCCGCAACCCTCTCCTTCACCGCCGCCTCCAACAACTTCGAACTGGCCATTGCCGTGGCCATCGCCGTCTTCGGCATCAACTCCGGCCAGGCCTTTGCCGCGGTGATCGGCCCCCTGGTCGAGGTGCCGGTGCTCATCGGCCTGGTCCATGTGGCCCTCTGGTTCCGGCGCCGCTATTTCCCGTTTGCCAAGCAAACCCCGAGCGGCGTTTGCCATGTTGCCTGCAAGGAATAAAAAAACGGCCGCCCGACAGGCGAGCAGGCCCGCGATTTCATCAACGCGACCAAATGACAAGGAGGGACCACATGGAAATGGACATCGACGTCAAAATCCTGGGACCAGGCTGCAAGAAATGCGAGGAGGTGGCGAACACCGTGCGCACAGTGGCGAAGGAACATGGCATCGCCGTGCAGCTTGAAAAGATTACCGGCATGGAGGCCATTGCCGAGTATGGCGTCTTGAGCACCCCGGCGGTGGTGGTGGATGGCGACGTAAAGTGCGCGGGCCGCCTCCCCGATCCGGCGGAAGTCCTGAACTGGCTCAGAAAACATACCGCCAATAGCTAAACACCCCGCTCAACCCCCAGGAGGAACGCCGTTTATGCAGACCGTGACCGTGGAATGGAGACATCTGGAACAGGAGGGCAAGACCTGCGAGCGGTGCGCCGCCACCGGCGAGGGGATTGCTGCGCTGATCGCGCAATTGCAGGCGGAGTGCCGGCCCAGGGGGGTGGAGATCCTTTTCACCGAAACGAAATTGACCGCAACAGAGATCGGCCAGTCGAACCTGATCTGCATCAACGGCGTGCCCTTGGAGAGGGTGCTCCCCCTTGCCACCGTCTCGGAGAGCCCCTGCTGCTCCTGCGGAGCGATCACCGGCAAGGAGGAATCGTGCCGGACCCTTCTCTGGCAGGGGCAGACCCATGAGGCGATCCCGCCGGAACTGATCCGGCAGGCGATCTGCCGCGTGGCCGGCTGCTGCTGAACGAGGGAGTCATGCGGAAGCTCACGGTTCTTTTTCTCTGCACCGGCAACTCCTGCCGCAGCCAGATGGCCGAAGGGTGGGCCCGCCATTTGAAGGGCGAGGTCATCGAGGCGTATTCCGCCGGGATTGCCGGACACGGCATGAACGGGCGGGCCGTGGCGGCGATGGCCGAGGCCGGGGTGGACATCTCGCACCAGTGGTCCAAGACTGTGGACGAACTGCCAGCCGTTGGTTTTGATTATGTCGTCACCCTCTGCGGCCATGCCAACGAGACGTGCCCGATCTTTCCGGGCAACGCGAAACGGATTCACCGCGGCTTCGACGATCCGCCGCAACTGGCCGCCAACGCCGCAAGCGAGGAAGAGGCCCTCGGCCACTACCGGAGGGTGCGGGACGAGATCAAAAAATTCATCGAGGGGATGCCGGGAAATCTCGGCTGAGAGGAGAACGTCTCATGGAAAACAGGCAGGTCTGTTTCTGCTTCGGCTACAGCGCGGCCGATATCCGGGCGGACGTGAAAGCCCACGGCCATTCAACCATCATGGCCCGCATCCTGGCCGAGAAAAAGGGGGGCAACTGCCGCTGCGCCGAGAAAAATCCGCAAGGCCGCTGATGCCTCGCCGAGGTCCGCCAGGTGGTGGACGAGACCCCGAAAACCATGGACCCGAACCATGGCTAGCCCGCTGACCCAGGCGGCGCCGCCGCGCCGGGCAGGCACGATTGCCCTGCTGACCCTGGCGGCCCTTGCCCTCTTCTGCCTTGCCGCCGGCTGCGAACGCCGGCCCGAGGCGCAACCGGTGATCCGGTTCGACCACCTTGCCCGGCTGCCCGAAAGCCCTCCCGCCGAACAACCAGATGCCCTGCGGGTAGCGGTTTCCGCGGTTCTCTCGCCAACCGGAACCACCGAATCCTACCAGCCCCTCATCGCCCATCTCCAGCGCAAAACCGGCCTGCCGGTCACCCTGGTCCAGCGCAAGACCTACCAGGAAGTCAACGAACTCCTGGCCAGGGCCGCGGTGGACGTGGGATTCATCTGCACCGGCGCCTACCGAGACGCCGCCCGGCGACAGAGCATGGAACTTCTCGTGGTGCCGCGGATCAACGGCAAGATCACCTACCGCTCGCTCATCATCGCGCCAGCCAGCGGCCCATTCCAATCGTTCGCCGACCTGCGCGGCAAGCGCTTCGCCTTTACCGACCCGCTCTCCAATTCCGGCTACCACTATCCGCTCTCCCTGCTCCAGCGGCTGGGAGAAAAACCGGAAACATTCTTCTCCCGCACCTTTTTCACCTACAGCCACGATCGTTCCATCGCCGCGGTCGCGGACGGCCTTGCCGACGGCGCC
>JBFLYY010000111.1:0-4529 GCA_040756495.1 Thermodesulfobacteriota bacterium
GGCCCCTGAGCCCGGACTGGCTCTTGGGCCAGCATCGTTCTGGCAGCCACCCTCTACCAACTCGACCGCACCGCTGACAGGCAGCAAAAAAGGCCTCCCACAGCCAGGCTGCGGAAGGCCTTTCCGAAAGCGCCCCACGTCGCCAGACGTCAGGCCGGAATCACCATCACCGCGCAAGGGGTGTGGCCGATGATCCGCTGGGAGACGCTGCCCATGATTACCTTGGCCAAGCCGCTGCGGCCGTGGGTGCCCACCACGATGAGGCCGACCTTCCGCTTCTTGGCCTCGGCCACGATGGGTCGGTGGGGCTGATCGTCGTAGCCCATGATCGCCTCGCATTTCAGGCCCGCCTTCTTGACCTTGTTCTCCGCCTTTTTGAGCGTCTTGCGGGCCTCCTCCTCCAACTGCTCCTCAAGCCCCGGCGTCAGACTCATGTATTCCACGTTCAAATCCACCACGTGCATCACATAGAGCTTGCTCTGGCACGCCTTGGCCATGTCGATGGCCTGGCGGAGCGCCGCCTCGCTGAACCTGGAGCCGTCGTACGCCACCAGAATGGAATCGTGCAGTTTCAAGCCGCATTGCGTTGTTGCCTTCGTTGCCATGGTTCCCTCCTTTGTGAATGAATGTTACGCTGCCACTTCGGAACTTGCCGCTCAGGAAATAAGAGTCCCCTTCCCGCCCAGCACACACTCGTCGCACGCCTCCGGCACAAAGGCATTGTAGGCGAGGGTGATGCCCAGGGCAAAAACCGCCGTGCCCAGGCCCAAGAGGGCGCCGATGGTCGCCGGCGCCAGGAGTGCCAGCCGGATCAGCACCGTGGCCACGGCAAAACCGGAATTGCGGAAGGCCACCAGGTACTGGGAACTGTAGCGGAGCGAGATGAGGACGATGAGCACATCGCTGAAGATGAGCAGGGTGTAGAACATCTCGAAGATGTTTTCCGGATGGTTGAAGGCGAAATAGCCCCACACGTCGTAGGCGCCCAGGGCGAAGAAACTCAGCAGCAGGGCCAGGGCAATGACCTTCTTGGCCAGGATGAACTTGCCCTTGTCCCCCACCCGCATCTTGAGGGGATGGGGTTTCTGCAGCCGGTAGAAGAATCCGAGCACCACGAAGATCAGCAGCGCGCTCACGGCCGAGGCCAGAATGGGCACGATCACCGACTCGACCTGGGCCCAGACCAGCGGCTCATCGAAATGGGAAATCTTCTTGAAGGTGCCCCGCAGAAAGATCAGGGAGAGGATCTCGAACTGCTTGCCCACCGAGCGCGACACCGAGTGGACCAGGCTCAGGATGAGGCTCACGACCTCAAGGGCCAGCAACAGGTTGAAGGCCTGCTCGATGGCCGCCAGGTGGGTGCGGGAAAAGATCCGGTCAAAGGGCGCCGGGAGCAGCGCCCGCCGGTTGAGTTCGATGACCGTTACCGACGCCAGAAAGAAAAAGACCAGGAAGGAGGCCATGACCTTCTGGCCATCCGGGCCCTCCCAGTGTTCCTCGAAACGGTCAAACCAGACGCCGCAGCGTTCGCAGAAAGAGTACATGCGAGAGACTCCAGGCTAGGGTCGAGATCCGACAGGGATTCCGGGCGAGCCGAATGCCCTGCCACCGACATCATACCATCCTATTCGGCCCGTTGGAAGGTCACCACCGCCAGCACCAGCATGATCGCGGTAAAAACAAGGAGAAAGAGAATATCCCCCGCGATGGTCATCAGACCGGCTCCCTTGAAAAGCACGGCCTTCAGGGCATGGACCGCATAGGCCTCGGGGTTGAACCTGGCAAAGCCCCTGAGCCAGCCGGGGAAACTCGCAATGGGATAGACCGCGCCGCTGGGGAAAAAGAGGATCACGTTCAAAAAACCGCTCAGGATGCCGACAATGCGCGGATGGTGGAACTGGCCGAGGATGAAGAACATGAGACTCTGCAATCCCAGGGTGGTGAGGACGACGATGAGGAGGACCATGGGCGTGCGGGAAAGCCAGTGGGCCAGCGGAATGCCGGTGATCCACATGCTGGCGACAAAGATGACAAAGGCCATGGTGGTGGTGATGAAGAGGCCGCTCACGATGAGGCCGCCCACGATGTCGGTCTTGGTGAGCGGGGTGAGAAGATAGCTCTCGTCCACCCCGAGAAAGCGGTCCATCACCAGGTTGAAGGCCCCGGTGGTCAGCGCCCCGAGGAAGATGGCCATGATCACCACGCCGGGCACCAGCGACTGGAAGTAATCGACCTTGGGGTAGAGGTTGACGTCGCGCACGTGGACCGCCACGTTGCTCTCCCGGATGGCGATGTGCTCGTCGGGTATGGCGTTCACCGCCCCCTGCACGGCGCCGCGGAGGGCATCGGCGGAGATGTTGTCGGAGTTGTCGAGAAAGAGTCCGACCTCGGGCCGGGCCGCCACCGCCCGCCGCTTGCTGAACCGGGGCGGGATGACGAGCGCCCCCTTGAACGTCCCGGCCGCCACGCCGGCGACGGCCTGCTGCTGATCCGCCACCCGGGTCATGGCGAGGATCTCCAGGGCGCCGCTTTCGAGGGCCGAAAGGTTCTCCACCAGCCGGCGGGAAGAGGGGCCGGGGTCGAGATCGACCACTGCCAGCGGCAGATGGCGCAGCTTGCCCTGAAAGGAGTTGCCGAGGATCACCAGGTAGAGCAGGGGCATGAGAACGCTCATCCCCACCACCAACGGGTTGCGCCGAAATTTTTTCAAATCGCGGTCGATCACCGCCAGCATCCGCACCATGGCCTGCTCCTCAACGCCCCCACTTCTGAGGGATGCCCGCGCCGACCAGGAAACTCACCTTGCGGGTCTCCTCCTGACGGATCGACTTGCCGGTGAAGTGGATGAAGACATCCTCCAGGGACAGCTCGTGGATGGTGGCGGCAAGCACCGTGCCGCCGGCGGCCGCCACCTCCCCGATCACCTGCGGCAGATGCTCGGCGCCGTGGTCGAGGGCCACCCGCGCCTCACCTTCCTCCTCGGTCACCTTGTGGACAAAGGGCAGGTCGGCGAGTCGCGCAAGAACCGGCGCCACCGGCGGGGCCAGGCGCAGGGTCACCACGTCGCTGCCCGCCACCTCGGCTTTGAGTTCCTCCTGGGTGCCCATGGCGATGATCCGGCCGTTGTCGATGATGGCGATCCGGTCGCAGAGGGCCTCGGCCTCCTCCATGTAGTGGGTGGTGAGGAAGATGGTCATCCGCTCGCTCTGCCGCATCTCGTCGATGAAGCGCCAGACGAGCCGTCGCGACTGGGGATCGAGGCCGATGGTCGGCTCGTCGAGAAAAAGCAGCCGCGGCCGGTGCACCAGGCCGCGGGCGATTTCAAGCCTGCGCCGCATGCCGCCGGAGTAGGCGGCCACCAGTTCGTCGGCCCGGCCGGTCAGATTGACGAGTTCGAGGAGCATCGCGGTCCGCTCCCGGCGCTCGGCCGCACCGATGCCGTAAAAACGGCCGTAGATGTCCATGTTCTCCCGGCCGGTGAGATCAAGGTCGCTGGTCAGGGCCTGGGGCACCACGCCGATGGCGCGCCGCACCGCATCGGGATTCTCCGTCACCTCCACGCCGGCCACCCTGGCCCCGCCACCGGTGGGCTTGAGCAGGGTGGTGAGCATCCGGATCAGGGTGGTCTTGCCGGCGCCGTTGGGGCCCAGGAAACCGAAAATCTCGCCGGCCATGACGTCGAAGGAGACCTGGTCCACCGCGACAAAGTCGCCGAACCTGCGGGTGATCCCCTGGACCTCCACCATCTTCGCCGGTTCAGCGGCCATTGCCACCTCGCGCGGGAATACTCACCTCGACGGTCATGCCGGGCGAGAGCCTGCCCCCGTGTTCGCCCAGGGCAAGCCTCATCTTGAAGGTCCGGAGATCCTGGCGGCCGCGCACCACGTCGCGCTGGGTGGCGAATTCGCCGTAACGGCTGATCTCAGACACCTTGCCGGGGAAAAACTGGCCGGGCAACCCCTCGGCGGTGATGGTGGCGGGATCGCCCACCGCGATTCGGCCCAGCAGCCGCTCGTCGAGATCGCTGCGCACAAAGAGACGCTGCTGATCGACCACGGTGAGGATGGTCACGCCAGGCGTCACGGTCTCCCCCTCCTCCAAGGCGCGGAAGACCACCATTCCATCCAGGGGACTCCTGATTATGGTATCGGCCCATTTGGCTTCGGCATAGCGACGGTTGGCCTGCACGGCAGCCAGCCGCGCCTGGGCCGCGCCGGTGGTCGCGGCTGCGGTGGCATAGGCCGTAACCACCGCATCGTAGGTCGCCTTGGCCACCGCGCTCTTGCGGTAGAGGTCGGTGTAGCGATCGCGATTGCGGCGGGCCTCCACCTCCTGCGCCCTGGCGCGCCGGAGTTCCGCCTCGGCGCTCGCGATTTCGGCCGCGGCCTGCTCCACCGCGGCGACAAGATCCTCACTCGCAAGCTGCACCACCACGTCACCGGCCTTGACCATCTCCCCTTCCCGGCAGCAAATGGTGGCGATGCGGCCAGCGACCTTGCTGGTGATCTCAACCTCCACCCCCTCCACGG